>CALJWY010000253.1 GCA_937974465.1 uncultured Lysobacterales bacterium
TTTTCGGATCAATGGATTCCTGCTTTGACGGTCAGGTACTGGTCGAAGATGCGTTTGTCGATGTTTACACCGACTTTGTCCGCACTGCATCCGATTGTCAGCTCGACGGTCCGCCACTTGGCGATCCCATTGACGCTTGCACTACCCAGGAAGAAGCAGATGCAGCTTTTGACCTGGATGGAACAGTTCTTTATGTTCCTGCTGCCGGGGATGAGTGTGGTACCGACGAAGCATAACTACGTTGTGTGATACTCCTGTAAAATACAGGAACGAAAAGGGCGTCTTTCAGGGCGCCCTTTTTTTGTCTGGGATATAATCCTGATCAATCATGTTTGAAATACTCATTACACTTCTTGTGTTGGTGCTGGTAATTGGCGTTTGGTTGTACAACCGCCTGGTACGCAACCGCAACCTCGTTAAAGAGGCCTGGGCGGGCATTGACGTGCAATTACAAAAACGTGCCGAACTGGTGCCCAACCTGGTACAGACCGTGAAGGGTTATACCAGCCATGAATCGTCTGTTTTGGAAGAACTCACCCGAATTCGCAGCGAAAAGGAGTCCGGCGTCAATCAACGTGCGGCACAGGAAACAGCTTTATCAAAATCGCTTGGACGGCTGTTTGCACTGGCTGAAGAATACCCGGACCTGAAAGCCAGCGAGGGCTTTCAGCAGTTGCACAACAGCCTGGTTGAGATCGAGGAACATCTGCAGTTTGCACGCCGTTATTACAATGGCGCCGTGCGGGACAACAACAACCTGGTCGAGAGCTTCCCGTCCAATATCGTCGCAGGCATGTTCAAATTCTCCCTGGCCGAGTTCTTTGAAATCGAGCTTGCCAGTCAAAGAAGCGTACCCGATGTTGAACTTTAAGCTTTACCACCTTCGGACCTACCCTGCCCTGTTACTCTTGCTGGCGCTGTTTGCAGCTGCGACCGCAGTGGCGGACGAGCGCATCCTCAACTTCCATTCAGATATCCTGATCCGAAATACAGGCAGCATGATGGTGACAGAAACCATCCGGGTACGTGCCGAGGGTAAGCAAATCCGTCGTGGCATTTACCGTGATTTCCCAACCTCGTACAAGGACCGGCATGGCAATCACCTTAATGTGACCTTCGATGTGCTGGATTTGCAGCGTAACAACAGCAGCGAGGCATTCCACACCGAGAAACGCTCCAATGGCATCAGGGTGTACTTCGGCAGCGCCAACAGAACACTGACGCCCGGCATACATGAGTATCGCCTGCGCTACCACACCACGCGTCAGCTGGGATTTTTCGATGAGTTTGACGAGTTGTACTGGAACGTTACCGGCAATGGCTGGATATTTCCCATCGACCGCGCCAGTGCAATCATTGAACTTCCCCAAGCCGTCTATCCCAGTGACGTTCGAATGGACTTCTACACCGGGCTCGCGGGTTCAAAAGACAAGAGCGCAACGGCGCGCGTCATCGGCGAGCGAAAAATCGAATTTCTATCCACCCGGGAATTCGGCCCCAATGAAGGTATGACGATAGCCGCTGGCTGGCCAAAAGGCATCGTTTATGAACCCACCACGCTTGAACGCGCAGGCTTTTTTCTCAAGGACAATTCGGCCGCTATCGTCCTGATTGCCGGTTTGCTGCTGCCGTTTGCATGGTATTTCTGGGCCTGGAACAAGCTGGGACGGGACCCACGCAAAGGTGTGATCATCCCACGATTCAAACCACCCAAGGGTCTGACACCGGCCGGCTGCAGTTATATCAGCAAGATGTCATTCAACAAGCAGGCTTTCGCCGCAGCAATCGTCAACCTGGGTATCAAGGGTCACCTGAAGATACACGAAGCCTCAGATGAGTTTGTTCTCCACCGTCAAGACACACCTGGCGACATACCGCCGAGCAAGGGTGAAGCAGGCGTTATGGATGCCTTGTTCAAGGCTGGTAAAAAACGGCGAATCGTTCTCGATCAGAAAAATTACAAGGAATTCATGAAAGCCCGCAGCGCCTTAAAAAAGGCTTTGAAAGCCGAACACCTCGGGCGTATGTTCAACCTTAATTCCATCTATGCCCTACCCGCGATCGTTATGGGTATTGGTGCCGTCGCAATCGCTGCTTCCATGGATGGCGGGCCCTTGATCTGGGTCTCATTTGCGGTGCTTTTCCTGGTCATGCAAGTGGTCTTCCTGTTCCTGATGCGGGCCCCAACACCCGCCGGCCGCCGTGTAATGGACGAAATAGAGGGCTTTAAAATGTACCTCGACACCGCGGAACAGGATCGTCTTGACCGCATGCGCTCACCTGAACTGACACCCGAAGTATTTGAATCATTCCTGCCCTATGCTTTTGCCCTCGGGGTGGAAAATAACTGGTGTGAGAGATTTGCCAGGGAGTTCCCTGAGGACCTCGGCGAGGGCAATGGCTACCGGTCTCACTGGTACACGGGTCAAAACAAGGGGCTGGACGGAATTCACCACTTGGGCAGCAGTTTCAATGACAGCTTCTCCTCTGCCATTTCCTCCGCGTCTTCACCACCAGGCTCAAGCTCAGGGTCAGGAGGAGGTGGCTCATCCGGAGGCGGCGGCGGTGGCGGCGGCGGTGGCGGCTGGTAGCAAGAACGCGCGGCGGGCATAGCATGAAAAAACAACCCAACTCAGATGATTGTTTTGTCTGCGGCCGGAAAAATCCGGTCGGGCTTTACATGCATTTTTACGACAATGAAAAAGACGAGGTGTGTAGCGATTACAACGTTTCCAGCCAATACCAGAGCTATCCCGGTATCGTACATGGCGGAATTCTTGCCAGCATGCTCGATGAGGTAGTTGGCCGGGTGGCCATGATTGAAGACCACCATCATTTCATGGTCTCGGTCAGGTTGCAGGTGATTTACCGTCACCCGGTACCGGTGGAAACACCGCTTAAGATCAGGGGAAGAATTGTGAGGTTACGCGGCCGGCTGGGTAAAGCACAGGGTGAGATTATCCTGCCGGATGGCAGGGTCGCTTGCGAAGCCTCAATTACACTGGCCGATATTCCTGAAGAACTGTTCTCAAAAGCCAACTTCGAATTACTGGATTGGCGCGTCGATGAATAATTACATCACCTGTCATGAGGCCTGTCATGAGGCCTGTCAGCCAGGGTGTTTTCAGTCCAAAGCCAACGGCTAAAAAAGATGAAAACTCAGTGGCAGAAAAGCGCTGGGGCCATATATGAGATGAAGTGAGCCAATCACTGGTCATTCCGTTATCCAATGCAGCAATTACTGCTCAAATATGCGCTAGGATAGGTCCAGAAAGCTATTGGACATCGCGCTAATTTCAAGAGGATCGGCGATATGATTTCTTTCCAGATTAATAACAATCCTGTTCAATTCGAAGGCGAGCCAGACACACCATTGCTGTGGGCGCTCAGAGACCACTTCAAACTTACCGGCGCAAAATACGGTTGCGGAATCGGTAGCTGTGGTTCTTGCACAGTGCACATTGATGGCAAGGCCAGGCGCAGCTGTACAACCACGGTTTCAAGCCTTGAGGGGAAATCAGTGGTGACCATCGAAGGCCTGGCAACAGATGATGGTCAACTGCACCCGGTTCAGCAGGCCTGGCTGGAGGAGGATGTACCGCAATGCGGCTATTGTCAGCCCGGGTTCATCATGAGTACCGTGGAATTTTTGCAAAAACACCCTGATCCCAGTGACGAAGACATCAACACTAACATTGACAACCTGTGTCGTTGCGGGACCTACGTGAGGGTCCGCAAGGCAATTCACAGGGCAGCCGAACTAACGGCCAAGGGGAAATAAGATGATGTGGAAGAATCACAGGACATCCCAATCCCGATCTAACCCTACCCAGCCCGATCTTTCACGGCGTCGATTCATCATTGCGGGCACCACGATTTCAGGCAGCCTGCTCCTGGGTCTCCCGCTTGCAGGCGTAGCCCTGTCAGGTGATCCGGCAGGTGATAGCTCGAGGATCGGATTTTTCATCAAGATACTTGAAAATGGCGATGTCATCATCGGCAATGCACAGCCGGAACTCGGCCAGGGTCTGCGCACCACGCTACCCATGCTGGTGGCAGAGGAACTGGATATCAGCTTTGACAGGGTGCGGATCGAGTCCATGCCACTGGGTATCGTCAAGACAGCAGATGGTTACACCTGGAAGTATGGTGGCCAGGGGGTGGGTGGCAGCACCGGTCTGACCAATAACTGGACATATATGCGTGAAGTCGGCGCGACTGCCCGCCTGATGCTGATACAGGCTGCCGCCCGGTTGTGGAATGTTCCGGTTGAGCAATGCAGCACACTGCCCGGCCAAGTGATTTGCGAGACGGCAGGCAAAAAAGCATCTTATGGTGAATTGGTCAAACTCGCCTCCTCACTGCCCATGCCTGAAGAGGCGCCGGCACTAAAGCCTATGGATGATTACCGCCTGGTAGGCAAGCCGCAGCACAACAAGGAAGTCCAAGACATCATTACCGGCAAAGCAAAGTTTGGCAGCGATGTCGATATGCCGGATATGCGCTACGCCGTTATCCAGCGCTCCCCCGTGCTCAATGGCACTGTTTCAAGCTTTGACGACAGCGCGACCAGAGCCGTTAAGGGTGTGCTGGATGTGTTTCCAGTAGAAGGTCCAGCACCCGGCGCGCCCTATCACATTCTCGCCCATGGCGTTGCCGTCGTGGCGACATCGACCTGGGCCGCTATCAAGGGCCGCAAGGTGCTAAAAGTGGTATGGGGCGAAAGCCCCAATCGCGACGACAACAGCGAAAAATTCTGGCAGCAAAATCGTGACATGCTCGCCACACAGGGGCAGATCTGTCACGACCAGGGTGATTTCCCTGCATCAATTGACGCATCGAAAACCGTTGTGCGCCACAGGTACGAAGTGCCATTTGTCTCCCATGCCCCGCTGGAACCGCAAAATTGTTACGCCTGGGTACAAAAAGACAAGGTCCACGTTATCGCACCGACACAAATGCCATCCGGCGCCTCACGTTCCGCCCATGCGGTCACCGATATCCCCCGTGAGAATATCAAGGTGGAAATGGCGCGGGTCGGTGGCGCATTTGGCCGCAGACTAACCAACGACTACGTTGCTGAAGCCTGCATCATTTCCCAGAAGACCGGTTGGCCAATCAAGCTGCAATGGACCCGTGAAGATGATATCAAGAATGATTTCTACCGCCCGGGCGGTACACATGAATTGATTGCCGGCCTGGACGAAAGCAAACGCGTGACGGCATGGAGCCAGCGTCTTGCCAGCGGCAGCAAATATTACCGCCGTCCGAATATGCCGGATGAGGACCTGTGGAAGCCAGAGCTTTATGTAGATGATTTCCCCAAGGCCATGGTGGAAAACTTCCGCCTTGAGTATTTTCACAACCCCATCGGCCTGCCGCGAGGTTCCTGGCGTGGTCCTGCACACGTGGTCAATGGCTTTGTGATCCAGAGTTTCCTGGATGAAATTGCACATGAGACCGGGCAAGACCCACTGGAATTGAGGCTGGAATTGCTTGGCCGGGTTGAAGAACAACCTTACAGCAACCATGGCGGGCCGGTCATGACGCCCGGACGCCTGGCACGTTTGCTGAAATTTGTCACCGGAAGAATCGATTACAAAGCCAAACGGCCAAAAGGCCGCGGCGTTGGCTTTGCAGCCCACTTTACCTTTGGTGGCTATGCGGCACATGCAATTGAAGTATCGGTCAACGATGAGGGTGAGTTCACCATTGAGCGTATCGTGGCGGCCATTGATTGTGGCTTCGCCGTTAACCCCAACGCAGTACAGGCCCAGTTACAGGGCGCAACCATCGATGCACTCAGCACAGCACTGGAGTTGGAGATCACCGTACGTGACGGCCAGGTCGTGCAGCGTAATTTTAACAACTACCCGTTGATGAAAATTGACCGTGTGCCGGCACTGTTTGAAGCACATGTAATGAACTATGACGATACACCGACAGGGGTTGGAGAAATTGGCCTCGCACCTGCCGCACCGGCGCTAACCAACGCCATATTCAACGCCACCGGAGTGCGGATTCGCAGGTTGCCCATTGCTGACCAGTTACGCAAAGAAATGAAGGCCTGATTAGCGATAGAACTGGGCCAGATAACTTGATAGGCTGCGTCCATGCACCTGGGTCTGTCTGCACTGCTTGAATTCCAGCGCACTCATCAATCGGATGAGGCGCTGGTGCTTGGTACCGTGATTGCCACCGAGGGTTCCACCTACCGTAAACCCGGCGCGATGATGTTAATTGCAGCTGACAACAGTTATTGCGGCCTGATCTCAGGTGGTTGTCTTGAGGCTGATCTGGCCGCGCATGCAAAAGATGTGTTCGCGGATGGCAAAACCCGGAATGTCGTTTACGACATGAGCCACGGTGATGACTTTGCCTGGGGACTGGGCCTTGGTTGTGACGGCATTATTCACCTGATGCTGCAACGCCTGGATGGAAGCAGCGGTTTTGGTTTTCTGGATGTCCTGACCCAAGCCCTGGAGGCCCGTTGCAGCGGCCTGTTGAGCCTGGTGACCAAAAGTGATGACCCTGCCTATTCGCCCGGTGACTTTGCAGTGAGTTTTGATGGCCCTTTCAAGGCCGGTGATCCCGGTCTGATCCCCCACCCTGAACAGGTGTCCGAGATGCTGAGCGCCACTGGTCAACGCATGTCCCGGCGCTACTGGCAGGAGAAGATTGACACCAGTGGTGGTGAAGTCGACGTACTATTGGTGCCCATCACACCTCAACCCTCCGTTCTGATTTGCGGCGCAGGTCACGACGCTTTACCGGTGGCCCGGCTTGGCGTTGAAATGGGATGGGAAGTGACCATCGTCGACCACCGCTCCGGCTTTGCCCGGGCCGACCGTTTCCCGGATAGCTGCCGCGTGCTGGTTTTGCAACCCGATGAACTCGCACAGACACTCGCGCTGCAGAACTTTGACGCCGCCGTTTTGATGACACACCACCTCGGTCATGACCGCGCTTACCTGTCGCAGGTGGTGAATGCTGAAATATCCTATATCGGCCTGTTGGGGCCGCGCGCACGCAGAAATCGTCTGCTGGAAGAAATTGGCGAAGACCATGCCCACGTCTACGGCCCCGCCGGCCTCGACATAGGCGCAGAAATGCCCGAATCCATCGCCCTGGCAATCGTGGCTGAAATCCATGCCCATCTGAACCAGCGAAGTGGCGTCATGCTGACCAGTGCCGGTACATGAAGTACCCATCACTGAGCGTGGTGATTCCGGCCGCCGGCAGCAGCGTAAGATTGGGGCAGCCAAAGCAGCTGGTGGAACACAATGGAACCCCGCTGATCTGCAAAGCTGTGGAAAATGCGCTCTCATTATCCCCGGCAGAGGTCATTGTGGTTACAGGGGCTTATACAGACGCGGTTGAAGCAGCAACCAGGCACTCAGCTGCTCGTTGTGTCTATCACCCCAATTGGGCGCAAGGCATGGGTGGATCAATCGCCGCAGGCGTAGCTGCAATCAACCCCGATTCTGCCGGCCTGCTGATCCTGTTGTGTGACCAATGGCGTGTTCAGACCACAGACCTGCAAACACTGGCAAAGACATGGCAAAGCGATCCGACACGTATCATTGCAGCAACGACGGAAGGAAGCCTCATGCCTCCCGCTATATTTCCCGCAAGATGTTTTGATGAGTTACAACAATTGGGTGGTGATCACGGCGCGCGTTCCGTAATCAATGCGCACCCGCGGTTAGTCACAGCAGTGCCAGTTAGCAATGCCGCATTTGACCTGGATACAAAAACACAGCTGGAAGCCCTACAGAAACCAAAATAGAAGCCGCCCAGCGGTGAATTTATGGGCGCTGTAAAAGCCAATAAATTCACCGCGAAAGAGCGGCCTGAGGAGGGAGTTTTTAGCCGCAACCACCACTGGTGGGTGCGCGTTTCAGCTCAAGGATCACCTTGGGTTCATATTTCAGGTCAAGGAAGTGCGGGTCAGGTTCTGCCGCCTGGTGACGTGATCCGGTTGCCACGTTGAAGCGGTAGGCCAGTTGGTCTGGTTGCCGGTCGTGAACCCTGCTCTCTTCGCCAAAGCTGTCATGTGCGTAGGTGTCCAGCCACGCGTTAATGCCGCCTTCCAGGATATAGATATTCGGAACGCTTTCAGCCTTGAGAATTTTCCAGGCCTCGGTGGCCGCTTCCTCGTCATTGCTCATGGTTACGAACACCGTGTTGGCCAACTCCAGCTGAAGCTCCTTGGCCATTTCCTGGATCTGATCCAGCGGTGCATGGATCGCACCACGCAGATGGAACTGGTTGTAATAGCGCTCGTCACGAACATCCAGCGGAATGAGCTTGATCTTGGAATCATTCATGTAGGTCAGTAGTTCAGCAGGAGCTATCTGCACCTGGCGCTGGTCCAGCTTGGCCTGGCTCTCTGCTGCAATCGCCTGCCAGCGGTCTTCATTACTGGGCTGGCCAACCGCGAGGTTTACCGCGGCCAGCGCAACCAGCGCCACGGCAGCAGGCTTGGTCCAGCCTGGCAGCTTCTTCGCAGGCGTCTTGTTAACTGCACTTTCTACTTTCTCAGCAATGACAAACAACGCCAGGGCGACAACCACGATACTGATAACAACGCTGCCATAACTGACATTGAACAGTTCAGGCAAGGTAAAGCGGCCCATGTAGGAGCTTTCAAAGAACACCGCGTAATTGCCAATAGTCTCACCAAACAGGTAGATACCGAACAGCACACCAAAGACAAACATGACGGCATCGAGTTTACCGGTGGCAAAACCAACCAGTGAAGTACCCGGGCAAAAGCCACCGATGATAAAACCGACACCCATGATCAGGCCGCCGACGATTCCCGGCCACAGGTATGTGGGCGGAACCCAGATCAGGTTGTAATCCAGCAGGCCAATAGCCGAGGACAGGAATATCAGGGTCATCGCCACGATGATGGCGGTGAACATGACCTTGAATACCCGCATATCCTTAAAGTAGAACTGTGCTGCCAGTAATTTCGAGTTACCGAAACCGGCGCTCTCCAGGGTCATGCCAAAGGCAATGCCGACCAGCGCGTAAATTCCGTAGGAACCCCAATGACCCAGAAGGTCAGCAAGTGGAAGAGGAAAAGACATCATGATAATTCTCCTTAGTTCCAGAATTTACGGAAGAAGTAGGCCAGCGCATAGGCGCCGGCAAACACCGCAAACATGAAGGCCCAGCTGCCAACCGACAACACTGCGCCACCCGAAAGCGCCTGGCCCGATGTACAACCCCTGGCCAGGCGGGCGCCGTAACCCATCAACGCACCACCGATGAATGCCATGATCCAGCGGGTACCGCTGCTGATCTGTGGCCCTTTATTGGTTTCGATCTTGATGCGCTTGCCAAGCCAACCGGAGAGAAACCCGCCAACAATGGTTCCGACGGTCAGAAATACGATCCAGCTATCAAGTGGATTGGCATTACCGCCGGCCATCTTCAACAGGTAGGCCACCTGGTCGATATGCTCGGGGTTGATCACGTTCTGCACGTAGACCAGCAATCGGTTCAGGCCACCGGATGCGCCCAGGCCGGAGCCGGTAATAAAGTACGCCAGGAACAATACGATACCCAGTAACGTCCCGGACAGGTAGGGGTTCAGGTAGGGCTTTGGCCCGCTATGTCGACTCATTTTGACTCTCCTTGTGGGCTACCGGAACTCTGGTCTCCCGTGTGCTTCTCTACATCATCCCAGCCACCGATCATGGACTTGATGCCCGCCGTCGGTGAGTGACCGGTGGTTGTCAGATAAACATGCATTACGATAAAGGTCGCAAACGCCCAGGCTACCAGGGTATGGACCAGTGCCAGCACCGGTAATCCACCCAGTTCCGCAGCGATATTGGGCCAGCGTTGCAAACCCCATATCAGGACACCGGTAATAACCTGTGCCGGTAAAAACACATTCAAAATCGCCAGGTAGGTGATCTGTTGTAGTGGATTAAGCTTGTTCGTCTTGGTTTTTTCCAACGGGTGGGCAGCACCGGCAAAAATCCCCTTGCTGTAATACATTGCCTGGCTCATTGCGCGCCTGAGGAAATTCTTGGGCTCAGGCAGGTATTGCCGTATCTGGCCACTGGCGAGATGATAAAACAGCGCCATGGCAGCATTGATCAACAGGATAAAGCCAAGCACGTTATGTACGTTGACAACGTAAGGGAAACTGAATATTCCAAAGAAATGTGGTTTGTGGATGATCAGGCCCGTAAATAACAGTGTCAGGATGGCAATTGCCTGTAACCAGTGCCAGAGACGTTCATAAGCGTCATACATGTGAACACGTTCATACTCGCGTTTAACCGGGCCCCTGCGGCGGAACGTGACGTAACGGGCTATTGCATGGACACTGACGCCGAGTGTGATAGCGAAAAACATCATCAGGCCAAGGGTGTCTGCCCAGGATTCCCCGTGCAGGCCGATAATATAAAAACCGGCACTGCGATTATCGGCCACGAAACTTGCACCACCGCCTGCTCCACTTGTGATATCTCCGGCGAACTCAACACCCGTAAAGGAAATCTTCTGTGGCTGTACACCACCCGGCAAGTAGTCAGATAAGGTAAAAGCTGCGGCCAGAATTGAATCGTCCCTGTGGCAGTTGGAACAGTCCTTGATGGCCCGTTGGCCATTGACGACATTGTGATCGATTGAAAATGGGGTGACTTCGCCCTGGATCTGCAAGCCGGTCAAACCGGTTGCAGCAAGACGCGCCTTGACCACGTTGAAGCTGGCCTCATTATCCAGGCGCAATTCATGACCTTTAAGCTGGCCATCATTGTTTTCATCGAGTACGGACATAAGGTCCGGGTGGTAGCCACCATCCGCAAACAACGCATTTTCAAGTTGCTGCCGTGACACGGGCATGGCCGGATCACCGGCGGTCCAATACCAGGCTGTCACCAGGTTAAATGGAGTCAATTGCAGGTCGCCCCTGGCATTGGCCTTGGGCATAATCAATGGCCTGAACCCTTCGATCAGGCTGTCGACAGCCACCGGGTCACCTTCAACGTTGCGGTATTGTTTAAGGGGCTGTGCCTCGCCGTCCAGCATGGTCCAGTCTACGGACTGCAGGCCGGGGCCGAACAACTTGGGTATATGACAGGCTTCACAGGCCAGGGATGTGAAATGGCGCTGCTTGTAGGGCAGCCAGTCGTGAACATTGCCGGCAGAGTGGCAGGTTTCGCAATTCCTCAGGCTGTTGCTGGTATAGGCTGCCAAGCCCAGCGTAGACTGGCCCTTGGCAAACTGGTGCAGCGGCCGCATCAGGTAATCCGAGTGACTCAAACGACGCGGATCAAATTCAAGGTGTGACGGGCGGCTCTCTTCGCGCTGTCTGAAATACACCGGGTTGTTCAATGAGTAGTGGCAATTGACACAACCGACGACGCGATCGGAATGAATATCGAACGGAAAGTTCAAATCCTCTTTGCCGGAAATATTCAAACCGCTGTTCAGCAGCTTCTGCGGAGAAATGATTTGGCCGGTTCGGTCCGTGTTGTGCCGGGTGGACAAATCCGCTGAAATCTTCAGGGGCTCATCAAGGCTGTTTTCCACCATACCGTGGCACTGTGCACAGTTTTCGTCACGTGGTCTGCGGATATCGAGCAATCCGGTCTGGAGCGCTCCGTTGGCCTGGAATTTTGCACCATTCCATTGCCACTGGCCATCCTCCCAAACAAGGATATCGAGCGAAGACAATGAAGCCGAATTGGCCCAGGCAAAATCACCGCTCTCCATCGCTGATTGCCGCGCTGAGTGGTCGTCGATGGCGGTGTGGCAAAGCAGGCAGTCCATTTCGACCAGTCCCGCAACCGGCCCACCACCGACATGCCTCGATCCATAGCGTTTCAGCCAGGCTTCCAGATCCATTTCACCGGATGCAGTCAGTCCGTCTGTATCGTAGGCCAGTGGATTCCAGCCACCAAAATATCCGGGGCCCTGCTGCCACCCGTGTGCATTGTCGCCCTGCCCGAGCTTGCTGGCACCGGCATCGGCGTGGTCACTATTGGCCATGATGAAGGCGGTTTCATGACAGGCACCACCGCAACTGGCCATGGTAGACATCGGCAGACCACTTTCAATGACAGGATTGCCTTGTGCATCCAGGATCGGTATTTCCGGGTGCAGTCCGTTGGCGGCGGCCGGCAGGCTGAATAAAGCCAGCAGGACTCCGCCGAAGATAAATTTTTTCATGCCCTTGCTCTGATTATTCATGATCGGCACCGGGTTTTAAGTCCGTGATGCGTTGCCGGTTCTGACTACCGAGCAGGATGGGGTCGCCTTCAAAACCGAGCTCTTTCCAGTCCATTCTGCCATTCTCGGAATGACAGGCCTGGCACTGCAATGCTTTTTCCTTGACCGCCACCATGTGGGTAGATGGCCAGTACATTTCTGTTGCTGCGAAACCGTAATTTCCACTGTAAGGTCTGCCGGAAACCTCCTCTCCACGGCGGAAAGCCTGGTCCCATTTGAACTCTTTCCAGAACCCACCTTCGCCGGATGTCACCGGTTGCAGCAGGTATTCGTATTCGGTGTCATAGGGCTGCTTGGCACGGTGAATCTTGAACGGCCAGATGCGGGCATTCGGGTCGCGGATGTCACCACGCGGTGCGTTCAAAGCGGTAATGCCATTCAGATTGATTTTGTCACCCATCAGGTAACGATCAGCAAGACCATTGGACCAACGGTAATCGGGTTTCAGGTTTTTTTCATAGATAAAGCTGCCCTTCATCTTCAAGTATTCATGGGCGTCTTCTTCACGCGTGTCATCACCGGCGGTCGACCAGTCCCAGTGGGTCTTGGTGGCTTGCTTAACTGCGATTTCCGGTACATGACAGGTCTGGCATGCCAGGGTATCGGTATGCGAGTTAATGCGGTCATCTCTGTGCAATTTCGGATTGTGACAGTCCCGGCAGGCTATCTGGTTTTCGTTATCCAGGCTGACGGTGGTGGAGCGTCCACCGATCACGTGATCCTTGGTCTGGTGGCAATCGACACATTGGAAATCATAACGACCCATGTGAACATCAACACCCTCGGTCGGGAAATACAGGCTTTCATCAAGGTCGCCGTGCTTCACGGCGTTACCGCCACCACCGCGGAAGTGACAACCGCCACAGTTTTGGCGGTTTGGAACACCAACGCTTTTTGCAGACTCGAGCAGGTCGACCCCTTCCAGCGGCAAACCGGCTTTACCCTTTCTGTAGGTACCAGAGTTATCGTGGCACACCAGGCAGTCAACGTTGGACTGGTCGCCGAAATCAAAATCTGCATCATCCCAGCCGTAACCAGCGTGGCACGCCGTGCAGGACGCCCAGTTGCCCTGGATGCCGATGCAGAAATTATTGATGGATTTTTTCTTGCCCGTGGTATGAAGACCTTCACGGCCCGCGACTTCCACTGGTTCCGACTCCCAGCGCCAGTGGGCCGTATGCAGCATTTGCTGACCGGCGTCTTTATGGCAGCCCAGGCATGCTGCTGTCACTTGAGGACCGGTCGTTAACTCTCCCAGGCCGTCAAACAAGTTCTTATGATCCACATGGGCCGGGCGTTGTGGCATGAATTCCCACGGTGTATCGATATTCGACTCTGCAGTTCCTGCAAAGTACCAAACCGGAATCCCGATGAGCAAAATAATCGCTACAAATCCGGGTAACCAATTACGTTTTCGAGTATTCATTTCAGTCCATACTTCAAGTTAAATTTGATAAATCCACAAAATATTAGGATTTTCTAATATTTAATATTAGTATTTTATAATATAAAGCGGGGAGGGTAAATCTGAACCATGAAATTATTCGATCAGAACTTGACCTTGATCAACTAAAAAGGTCTTTATTATCGCTAGGCAGGTATCAACAGATCTATGGCCCAATATCGACATATCGGGCCACCAGTTCTGTGGTTTACTCCATTTCCACCAATAGCCCTTTTAAGACGATATCGGTGTAACTCACCAGCCCGATGATCTGGTTATTTTCAACCACGGGTGCCCTTGAAAGACCAAAATTGTCAAACAGGCGCGTGCAATAGCGAATATCCATTTCGGGGTCCACGGAAATCACCGGCTTCGACATGATCTCATAAATATTGACCCGGTTTGGCGAGTGATCACGTGCCAGCACTTTCTTGGCCATATCCCTGAACATCACGACACCATACTCATCATCATCATGCCTCTTGTTGACAATCAATGTACGCGTGTCCGGGTATTTCATTGAGCGTAATGCCTCTCCAACCGTGAGCATGCCATCGACGACATCGACCTCGGATTTCATGACATCACGCACCCGCATAATTTTGTCCAATCGTTTCATAATCTGTCCTCTACCGCCTCGACCAGTGCTTCGATCTGGTGACGAACACCGATGGCGTCTTCAACATCAATCTGGAAGGCTATACCAGTGCCGGGTGTTTCATCAAACTCCCCGGCAATGGCTACCGTCTCCATGATTTCCCTGCTCATATGTTCCTCGGCCAACATCAGGATAACATCCACCTGGGAATCAATACTCAGACCAAGGAAGGTTTTATTGGGTTCTACGCCCTCGCCTCGCGCCTGGTTGAGCACTGTACACCCGGTGGTACCGGCTTGACGAGCGGCATCCAGGACTTTCTGGGTTCGCTCATCCTCGACCATGATGATTATTAGTTTAAAGTGCATGTCGATATACCTCTATTCTACGTTTGAATACTCTCGATTGCGGCGTCGTTCACGCCGTGATTTCCATTCGCCCAGCTGCGCATATGTCATAACCGCCATAATTGGAAACAAGCTGGCAAAAGCGATCAGGCCGAAGCCATCAAGAATCGGGCTGCGGCCGGGAATGGTCTCCGCCAGGCCCAAGCCCAGCGCTGCCACCAGTGGTACCGTCACGGTGGATGTAGTCACTCCACCGGAATCATAGGCCAGTGGAATAATCAGTTTCGGTGCAAATGCCGTCTGGATGATGACCACGACATAGCCAGAGATAATGAACCAGTGCAACGGCGTGCCCGTGACGATGCGAAAAACCCCCAGGGCAACACCTACAGCGACACCAAGGGCAACAGCGTAGCGCAGGCCCCGCACGGTAATGGTGCCACCCGACACCTGGTTCGCCTTTATCGCCACGGCCAGCAGTGCCGGTTCTGCCACGGTTGTCGCGAAGCCAATGGCCGCGGCAAAAGCATAAACCCACAGGTAATCCAGCCAATGGACAGCCGTCATGACCCCACCTGCGGAGTCATATATAAACTCGGGCGCGGTCAGTTGCTCAGCCATCAGGCGGCCCAGCGGGAAAAGTGCCATCTCCAGACCTTCCAGGAACAGGGTAAGGCCGAGCAAAACAAACACCATGCCCAGCCCGACCCTGCCCGGATTCTTGATCGGTCGCCGCAGCACCAGGATCTGGAATCCAAACAGGATGCCTGCAATCGGCAGCACATCCCGCAACATCGTCAGCAGCGTATAGGCAAAACTGATCAGGCCATCCATCAGTAAAACATCCCGTAGGCCATAACGAAGATCATGGGCGTCAGAGAAGCAAAGGCAATCAGGCCAAATCCGTCTATCATCGGATCACGCCCACGGATGGTATGGGCCAGGCCTATGCCGAGCGCTGCGACCAGTGGCACGGTGACCGTGGATGTGGTCACACCACCTGAATCGTAAGCAATACCGATAATTTCAGGTGGCGCAAAGAACGTCATGATAACCACGCCGAAATAACCGCCGATGATCAGGTACTGGACCGGCCAACCCTTTAGAATCCTGAATACGCCAATGACCAGGGCAAAACCAACGGCCAGCGCCACGGTCAGCCGCAAGCCGATCGCGTAGCTGTCTTGCGCAACTTCCGTGTTTTCGATCACCTGCCCGGATGCCGCGATCCGTGCCGCCTCCTGTGAAATGGCAATCAAGGCCGGTTCCGCCACGGTGGTTCCGAAGCCCAGCGTGAATGCAAATATCAACAGCCACCACAGGTTGCCTTTACGCACAAAGTTGTACGCCATTTCCTCACCGATGGGGAAAAGTGCCATCTGTAAGCCGCGTACAAACAGGGCCAGGCCCAGGAGCACCAGCAAGGCGCCCCACAACATCTCGCCCAACCGGGGTATCGGCTGGCGCAATACGATCAGTTGGAAGAACGCGATAACCAGCACGATGGGCAACAAGGCCATTGCGCTCTCGGTTAATGGTTCTGCGGCTTTACGCGCCCTTAACAGGAATACCTTGAGCCGCCCCGCTTTCTTGTGCGGATGGGAAACAAGAGGGTTGTCCGCTGGATGCATTTTATTAAATCAGGCAAACGTAGTCGGCTCTAAAGCTGCAGCACCACTTTTTGATAAAGCCCGCCAAAATAAAATTCCGAAGAGATTTGTTCAGGTTTGATTTCGGAGGGTATGAAAGCGGGTAACTCGTCACGCCAGAGATCCATCGCATAGGGCTCCAGCATGGTCAAAATTGGTTTCATCACGTAACGCATGGGATTGGACCGTTTGGGTCCATGGTAGTCTACAAACACCACGCGGCCACCCGGTTTTGTCGCGCGGATAGCCTCGGCCACGGTCTTGCGACGGGCATCTTCGGGCTGTTCGTGCAACAGGAAAAAGACCACGGTCTCCTCGAAGCTGCCATCCGGGAAAGACATACAGGTCGAATCCTGATGGTGTACCGAAACATTGTTATGACCGTCCGTTTTTTTCTCAACATTACGAAGCTGGATGGGTGCCACATCAACAATACTCAGCTTCGACTCCATACCCGCCAGGTGTCCTGCCAGGCGATTGGAAAAGTCGCCATAGACACAGGCGACCTGCAGCACACTGCTGCGTGCCTGGAGCTTCATTTCGTCCAGCACCGCGTTGGTGAGTTTCCGCATATTCCCCCACAGGATCAGGTTGACCACCCACTCCCTTTCAAAAAACCAGAAGGATTTCGGATGCAGATAGGCCCACCAATAGGTGTCCTGGAGATAGTCGGGAATCGCCGGTGGAGACAAGGGCAGCACCTGTCCTGTGTCCGTTACTGCATCGTCACCGGTTTGATAGGAAAAATTTTCTGTAATTACTCTGGAGTCGTCGTTCATATATTTATGGCCACCGGATCGCGCTGACCCGGCGGCACAATATCCCTTTCTCAGTTTAGTGCAGTAAACCGCTCTCCTGCGGTACTTCTACACTAGTTGATTGACAGCAAATAAAAAGCCGCCAGCACGGTGCCAATAGCTGCAACCGAGTAGACGGCGTTGGCAATCAGCTTATCTTTTCTGATTCCAAAGTCGTGAGCCACGACCCGTAATCGATGTGCTGCGTGCCAAACTGAGAGAAAGAGTACGACGAACAGGCATGCTTTGCCAAGCAAACTCGCCGCAAAAGTGTGAATTTGTTCAAACTGAAGACCGCCCGGAACGTTCCCGGTAGCAACCAACAGGAACAATCCAATCAGCGCCGGAAGAATAAATGCGGTCAAAGTTCCACCTGCTGCAAACAGACCCCAAACAATCGCTTTTTTTGCAATGGCCATTAGACTACTCCCACTAACCAGAATACGAAGACCGTCACGGCCAGCCCGGCACCGTAGTGCGCGCCGATAATGTAGCCATCGGGTAATTTCTTCTCACCCAATTGTATTGGCATGGCCTTGGGCGCCAGTTTGAACCAGGGAAAGGT
>CALJWY010000254.1 GCA_937974465.1 uncultured Lysobacterales bacterium
GTCTATTTTCACCTCTTTTCAAATCTAATACCTTGCGAAAAAGCCATTTTTCACAGGAGAGGATTTGGCCTGATTCAAAGGTATTTTGTTTGCACTAAAACCGGCCACTTAGCTGACCCAGATCAATTAATTCTCCGGAAATTAATGCTCTACTGCATTTGGATCCTATCCATTTCCATGCCCGGATCGCAGGCAGAAAAGAACAACAATAATGCGTGTAAGTAGCTGTTTTCGTGATACATTATGTGTTACTAAGGAGTGTTTGCACCGTGAAAGACCCAGGTGGTTTTCTTACCAGATTAAGCACTGACTCAGACGACTCGCCAGACCGCTTATTGCAGCATCTTATTGCCATACAGCACCACCATTCGTATATCCCTGATGAAGCGGTGAGGAGGCTGTCCGAGCGCCTTGGTACGCCGGCGGTCGAGATATTTTCTGTTATCGCCTATTACGCTTTTCTGCACCGCCACCCGCGTGGTCAATTTGATATTTACTTCAGCGACAACATCACCGACCGCATGCTCGGAAACAAGGCCCTGATGGAGGGTATGTGTAAGAAACTGGGGGTAGAACCCGGGGTACCCCGTGCGGACGGCAAAGTAACCATAGATATGACTTCATGCACGGGCATGTGTGACCAGGGGCCGGCCTTGCTCGTGAATGGGATGGCAGTCACCAGGCTGACGGAAGAGCGTATCCACAAAATGGTTGGCCTGATAGAAGCCGGTGTTCCTGCTGCAAAGTGGCCAAAACGATTCTTCGTAGTCAAGGACAATATCCAGCGCAAGGATATGCTGCTATCCGATTACATCATCCGCGGCAGCGCCATCGATGCCCTCAATGTCAAAGGCGGCGATGCCATACTAGAGTCACTCGATGCATCCAATCTCCGCGGACGGGGTGGCGCCGGTTTCAAGACTGCCACCAAGTGGCGTTTTTGCCGTGAAGCGCCGGGTGCCGAGCATTATGTGGTCTGTAATGCCGACGAGGGCGAACCGGGGACATTCAAAGACCGGCTGCTGTTGCACAGCTATGCCAACTGTGTAATTGAGGGCATGACCTTGTGCGCTGGAGTGATTGGGGCGAAGAAGGGCTTCATCTACCTGCGAGGCGAGTACCTTTATCTCGTCGAAGCTCTTGAGAAAACACTTCAGGACCGACGCGATGCCAACCTGCTCGGTGAAAAAATCCGCGGCAAACCGGGATTTGATTTCGATATCGAAATTCACCTGGGTGCTGGCGCCTATGTCTGCGGTGAAGAGTCAGCATTGATTGAGTCATTGGAAGGCAAGCGTGGTATTCCACGCCAGCGGCCACCCTTCCCTGTCGTATCCGGCTATCGCAACCGCCCTACGGTGGTGAATAACGTAGAGACGTTCGTGGCTGCGGCTCACATCGCGGTTTTCGGCGCCGATTGGTTCAAGTCATCCGGCACCGGCGATTCCACCGGCACCAAGCTATTCAGTGTCAGTGGCGATTGCGCAAAACCGGGCATCTATGAATACCCGTTTGGCGTGACCATCCGCCAGGTCCTGGAAGATTGCGGCGCCAGTGATACCCAGGCTGTACAACTATCCGGTGCTGCCGGATCAACCATTCCTCCACAGGAATTCTACCGCCATATTGCCTTTGAAGACGTTCCGACCGGTGGCTCCTTCATGATCTTCAATCAGAAGCGCGACCTGTTGAAAATGGTATTGAACTTCACTCGGTTTTTCTGCCATGAGAGCTGTGGTTTCTGCACCCCATGCCGCATAGGCGGTCGCCTGATGAATGACCTGGTGGAGAAAGTTATGGTGGGCTATGCCACCAGCTACGATATTTCCGAGCTGAAAAAAATTGGCCTGGTGATGAAAAAAACCGCGCATTGCGGCCTCGGCTCCACCGCCCCGAACCCGGTACTTGATACACTGAAAAAATTCCCGGGCACCTACTCAAAACGCCTGATCAATACCAGCTATGAGCCAGCTTTCAATCTTGAATCAGCACTGGAAGTCTCCAGGCATCTCACCGGACGTGACGATGAAAGAGCCCACTTGGAGCTAGGAAATTGAGCACGGACAAGACCTTCAGAATGGACGGCAAGGCCATACCTTTTGAGGCTGGCGAGACCGTCATGGACGCCGCGCTGCGAGCCGGCGAATACATTCCTCACCTGTGCCATAACCCCAATTTTCCACCGCACGGCAGTTGCCGTGTCTGCGTGGTGGATGTCAACGGCAAGCACATGTGCTCCTGCACGCTTGAAGCCGCTGAGCATATGGAAGTCGATAATAGCTCAGACGCAATCATCGACAAGCGCCGAACTCTGCTGCAAATGTTGTTTGTCGAAGGTAACCACACCTGTCCGGCCTGTGAAAAGAGTGGTGACTGCCAATTGCAGGCAGTGGCCTATCACACGCGTATGCTAAGTCCGCATTTCACCCACTTCTTTCCAAAACGGTCCATTGACCCTTCCCATCCGGACATGATGTTCTATTACAACCGCTGTATTTTGTGCGGATTATGTGTTCGTGTCAGCCGTGATGTGGACAAGAAGTCCGTGTTTGCCATCAGCGGTCGCGGCATCGATAGCCGCCTGGTGTTTAACTCGCCTAGCGGGAAATTGGGTGACAGTGATTTTTCCGCCACCGATGAAGCTGCCAAGGTCTGCCCGGTTGGCGCAATCCTGCCAAAACATGTCGGTTATGAAACCCCCATCGGTCAACGCCTGTATGACAACAAGCCCATCAGTGTTGTCGGCGACACAATCGCCAAAAACCATTCTGAAAAGCCAGTGGTAATTGGAGGTCCTCATGAGTGACCTGCAACAGGCCGCCCCGCTAAGGAAGGATAAACTGATTGTTTCAACCGCCGCATTGTGCGGTTGCTTTGGCTGCCACATGTCCCTGCTGGATATCGATGAGCGCATCCTTGACCTGGTTGAACTCGTGGAGTTTGACCGTACACCGATCACGGATATCAAGACGGTTGGCAAATGTGATATCGGCCTGATCGAAGGTAGTGTCGGTAATGCCGAGAATGTCGAAGTTTTGCGTGAGTTCCGCAATCATTGTGACATCCTGGTGGCGGTCGGCGCCTGCGCCGTCAATGGCGGGATTCCGGCGATGCGTAACCAGTTCGAACTGAAGGACTGCCTCGAGGAGGTCTATATCCACGGAATTGGTGTGGATAATCCCCACATACCCAACGACGTGGAAATTCCGCTACTGCTGGATAAGGTCCACCCCCTTCACGAGGTGGTCAGAATTGACTATTTCCTGCCCGGCTGCCCGCCTTCTGCAGATACTTTCTGGACGTTTCTCACCAACCTGATCGCGGGTAAGGAAATCAGTTTCCCGTACTCGTTGATTCACTACGACTAACCCAACGCATAGCGCGAAAGAGGGATTGAAATGACCTCAGCACTGGAAACAGCCGACAACCCGCAGGATATGAAGCGTATTGTTATCGAGCCGCTGACCCGCGTCGAAGGTCATGGCAAGGTCACACTTCTGCAAGGGAGCAACCGCAGCATACAGCAGGCACGTCTGCATATTACTGAGTTTCGCGGTTTTGAGAAATTCATCCAGGGCAGGCCGTATTGGGAATTGCCTGTTCTTGTACAGCGTTTGTGCGGCATCTGCCCCGTCAGCCATCACCTGGCTGCCGCCAAGGCCACCGATATGATTGTCGGGGCCAGCGAGCTGACCCCCACCGCTGAAAAAATCCGCCGCCTGATGCACTTTGGACAGACGCTGCAGTCACACGCGCTGCATTTCTTCCACCTGTGCTCACCTGACCTCCTGTTCGGCTTTGATGATGACATTCGTCACCGCAATATTGTAGGCATCATTGAGGACAGCCCGGAAATAGCCAGGCAGGGTGTGTTGCTGCGCAAATATGGACAGGAGGTGATACGCATCACCTCCGGCAAGCGTATCCATGGTACCGGTGCTATTCCCGGTGGTATTAACAAGTCACTCACCCAGAAAGAAATTCGTTATTTGCAGGGTGATATTGGACAAATGATCGCTTGGTCACAGGGCGCCCTGGAACTGCTCAAAAAGGTGTTCTTTGAGCACTACAACTACCACCTGGGTTTCGGCAGCATAGAGAGCAACATGATGAGCATGATCCGCGCTGATGGGGCCTTCGAGCTCTATCACGGCGGTCTGCGTGCCCGCGACCGGAATGGCGAATCGATTTTTGACCACAACGACTACCGGAACTACGACCAATATATCCGTGAAAGCGTGAAGGACTGGAGCTATATGAAGTTTCCCTTCATCAGCGCCCTGGGACAGGAGAACGGCTGGTATCGGGTCGGCCCGTTGGCACGCGTCAACAACTGTGATTTCTTTTCCACGCCGCTGGCGGAAGAAGCACGTAAAGAATTTATCGCCATCGGCGATGGCAAGCCCGTGCAGTCGACGCTGGGTTACCATTGGGCGCGGCTGATCGAACTCCTGCATTGCGCCGAGGCGATCGCGGAACTGTTGGGCGACCGGGACCTGGTTGGCAAAGAGCTTCGTAACATGGGTAACTTACAAAGTTCTGGCACCGGGGTCATCGAAGCCCCCAGGGGCACCCTGTTTCACCACTATGAAATCGATGAACTGGGTATTGTTACCAAGGCCAGCCTGATTGTTTCCACCACCAATAACAACCAGGCCATGAACGAGTCTATCCGCAAGGTCGCCAACCAGTACCTGGACGGCCATCGTTTAACCGAAGCCCTGCTCAACCAGGTCGAAGTTGCCATCCGCGCCTATGATCCATGCCTGTCCTGCGCCACCCATGCGATTGGCAAGATGCCGATGGAACTGAACCTGTGTGATGACGATGGTGAGTTGATTGACCGGCTGGAGAAGCGCGCAGACGGCCGGATCAGCAGAACCATCTGAGCAGTTAATATGAGTATCCGGAACACCCCTGCCCCGGTCCTGGTTCTCACCTGGGGCAACCCTTCACGCGGTGACGACGCGCTTGGCCCTGCGCTGTATGACTTGCTGGTGCAACACAAATCAGAAACCGGTGAGTTGGACCATGTCGATGTCTTTACGGACTTCCAATTACAAATTGAGCACGCGGTCGATATTGAAAAGCGCCAGCTGGTGATTTTTGTCGACGCTGGAGTTACAAACCCAGAGCCATTTTCTTTCCAGCAACTCCAGCCGCAACGCGATGACAGCTTTACCAGCCATGCCATGAGCCCGGCATCTGTATTGGCCGTGTATCAACAGGTTAAGCAGGAGAACCCCCCACCGGCCTTCCTTCTCACCATCAGGGCTTATGAATTTGGACTGGGCAAGGAGATGAGCTCCCATGCCAGGGCCAACCTTGAGGCGGCTTTTAGTTTTATCCTCACCAAAATCACCCGGTTGGGAGCAGAACCCCAGAATACCCAGACCGTTTAAACACGGCAAAAGTACTCCGTTCAAACATGTGATATAAATGCAGGAGAATCCGGTAACCCTGAAAAAACTGACCTGCCGGGCCGGCAGCCGGATCAGCGACTCCAGGTAACTGGCGCCTCCCACATGACGAGCCAAGATGCTGTACCAATATCATGTTCAAAATCAATGACCACCTGAGTATTCCCGCTGGCGAGATCGAAATCAGTGCGATCCGTGCCCAGGGTGCCGGCGGGCAGAATGTTAACAAGGTATCTTCCGCCATCCATTTGCGATTTGATATCGGGGCATCGTCACTGCCCGAGGCGGTCAAACAGCGCTTGTTGAAACAGCGGGACCAACGGATCACTGCCGATGGTGTGGTCATCATCAAGGCTCAGAACCACCGCACCCAGGAAAAGAACCGCAGCGAGGCGTTTGCACGCCTCAGGGATCTGATTCAGCCGGCATTGTCTGCACCGCGTAAACGAATAGCAACCAAGCCCGGCCGGGCCGCAAAAGAAAAACGCCTGGAGGAAAAAAAGCGCCGCGGTTCAATCAAAAAACTACGCGGAAACCCGGTTGACTAATCGAACAGCCCTTATTCCCTAACCTGATCTTTAACATCAGGTATCATCTTTGGTAGCCGTCATCGATAACCGTTATACGTGGCATTGATTCTTCCTCGAAGTTAAGATGCTAGCTGCTCCAACCAGTAAAACGAGCGATAGCGAAAATATGCAGCAAAAGGGACTATGATTCTCAAATAAGATGAGTGCGATACTTTATTACCTGACGCTGCCTTTCCTTTACCTGGTGTCAATCCTGCCCCGGCCCCTGCTGTATCTTTTATCGGATTTTATTTACGTCCTTGTCTACACGGTTTTCGGTTACCGGAAAAAAGTGGTCACCAGTAACCTGGTCAATGCCTTTCCCGACAAGACCACGGAAGAAATCAACAAAATCCGTCGTGATTTTTATCACTACTTTTGCGATCTGAGCCTGGAAACCATCAAAACACTGAGCATCTCCCCTACTGCCACCAGGCAGTATTTTGATGAGGGAGACCTCTCCGTCCTTGAGCATTACTTCCGTGAGAAAAAGAGTGTCATCATAGTCATGGGACACCTGGGTAACTGGGAGTTGGCCGGGGCTTACTTCAGTCAAATGTCACTGCACCAGTTGTATGTCATCTATCACCCACTGGCCAATAAACACTTTGACAGGATGTTCTATCGCATGCGCACGCGATCTGGCATCAAGCTTTATGCAATGAAGGAAACATTCCGGGGCATGCTTCGGAACCGGAACAAACTGACCGCTACCGCTTTTATAGCCGACCAGACGCCGTCTCCCGGCAGTGCCTATTGGATGAAGTTTCTGAACCAGGACACACCGGTATTCAAGGGCACCGAAGCCATCGCCCGCAAATTGGGTTACCCGGTTGTCTACTTGTCCGTTATTCGTGAGAAACGAGGGCGTTACCGGCTGGCGGCCGAACTGCTGGCCGAACACCCGGATAGATTTGAGGAAAATCAATTAACCGAATTACATACCAAACGCCTTGAGCGTGACATTATCGATCACCCTGAAACCTGGCTATGGTCACACCGAAGGTGGAAACACAAAAGACCTACAAGCCATGGGGGATGAGCAGATGCGAGGTCTGTGTGATTAAGCACCTTGGAGAGCAATACGTGAAAACTGTAATAAAAACCCTGTTAATCCTGCTGCTGTCAACAGGCGCCAGCGGAGTCCTGTTGGCGCAGGACAAGCAGTTAGACGAATCGCAGAATGTGACGGCAATGATAGCCGCGCTGAATGCCGATATCGCTGATCTTGAATTTTTGAACGCACAATTGGCCAGTGCTGAAAAAGTGGAGCGGGAGCTTCTCGTCTATCGTCAGGATGAGCGCAGTTTTCGCCTGCTGAAAGATTTTGACACCCTGGTAGCGGAGCTTCAGAACTTGCCGGAGGGGTCAACGCAAAGAACACAGGTGACTACACAGTTGGCGTTGCTGGGTGATGGCGTCGGCGATGCAATATTCAAACGTATCGAAGAGATCAAGCAACGTATCATTGGCTCAAATGAAAAACTTGCCTCCATGAGTGGTGGTGAACTCGTTGCGGCACAGGCCCAAATTCAGAACCTTGAGTCAATTCGTGTCAAGTACTACCAATCCCTGGTCAGACACTTAGACAGCCGTGAGTATCTTGGCCTGTCGTCTGAGAATCTGCGCAACAAACTCGATCCGAATTTGAATCTCTATGCAGAGGCCCTGACAGGACAAATCGAGTTAACAGGTGCTGCGCTGCGCGAGGTGCGGGGTCGCGCAAAGCAGTATCCTGACAATGCCGACATTTCCGCAGCCCTGATCGACCTGGGTACGCAGCACAAGGTCAATCTTGGCAGGCTGCAAGCCATCATACCGGTCCTTGATAGCCTCGGGTTGGATAGCTCCGACTACAAAGCCGTCATGTTGCAGCAGTCCAGCAGTATTTCCGTCAGCTTTTTCTCCTCGGAAGCCATATTTTCAGTACTCAAAGATGGTTGGAAAGCATTCAAGACCGCCGCCCAGGAAAATGCACCGGATGTATTTTTCCGAATCTTCATGTTTTTGGCTGTACTGTTTGTGTTCAGGCTGCTGTCGCGCATGGTCAGGCGAGTCGTTCGCGTCGCGACTGAACGTTCATCCATGGATATGTCGGAGTTACTAAAGAATATCCTGGTCTCAACCATTGGCGGAACCATCATGGGACTTGGTGTATTGATGGCACTGGCGCAGGTTGGTATCTCCCTTGCCCCGATGCTTGCCGGCCTCGGTGTTGCGGGCTTTATTGTCGGATTCGCCCTGCAGGATACCCTGGGCAACTTCGCCGCGGGCGCCATGATCCTGATCTACCGGCCCTTTGATGTGAATGATTTTGTCGAGGTTACCGGCGCGTCGGGACTGGTTAAGAAAATGAACCTGGTTTCCACCACAATCACCACTTTTGACAATCAGACCCTGGTGGTTCCCAACAGTAAAATCTGGGGTGATGTGATCAAGAATGTTACCGCCCAGACCGAGCGCCGCGTGGATCTGGAGTTTGGTATCGGTTACGACGACGACATAGAGCTTGCCGAACGCGTATTGGCTGAGGTCGTGACATCACATGAAAAAATTCTTGATGACCCGCCACCCAAGATCAAGTTACACACGTTGGGAGATTCCTCGGTCAACTTCATCGTACGTCCATGGGTGAAAACCGGCGATTACTGGGATGTTTACTGGGATCTGATGCGCGAGGTGAAACTCCGCTTCGATCGCGAAGGCATAACCATACCCTTCCCGCAACGTGATGTTCACTTGTACACAGAAAAGGATGCTGATTAATACACCGGGGTATTGAGCAAAAAAATCTGGATGGGCGGGTAGCACCACCCCTATTTTTCCAGCCCAAAATGGCCCTCAGTAATGACGGGGCAAAAGCCTCTTTGAACTCGGCCTAGAGGGTTATTATCCGGATCATATCGGTGCCACCGCTAAGCTGGGTATGTCCGGCTGTTACCACGACCGAATCACCTTCCTGGGCATAACCCATCCGTTTAACACAGTCGGTGGCAAACGCGATCTTGGCCTTATCACCCGGTTCGCCGGTATATAGAACGGCTGCAACACCCCAGTTCATCGCCAGCCTGCGCGCGACCTGCTCGGAACTGGTAATTGAAATAATCGGACATTCAGGCCGATGTTTGGAAATCAGCCTGGAGGTGAACCCGGTTTCACTTAAGCTGATGATCGCGGCGGCATCCAGGTCGTTCGCCATGCTGGTGGCAGCACCGCTGATTGCTTCGGTTACCACGTTTGCGGAATGTGACGGAATCTTTTGCAGGTATCCATACTCATTCAGGCATGCCTCGGTCGTCAATGCCAGCGAATGCATGGTGCTGACCGATTCTACCGGGTATTTTCCAGCGGCTGTTTCGCCCGACAACATAATCGCGGATGAGCCATCAAGGATGGCATTGGCAACGTCACTGGCTTCGGCGCGGGTTGGCCTCGGGTTCTGCTCCATCGAGGCCAACATCTGGGTTGCCGTGATCACGGGCTTGCCGGCCATGACCGTCATGCGGATCAGTTTCTTCTGGGTTCCTGGCACTTCGCCAAAGGGCAACTCAACACCCAGGTCACCTCGGGCCACCATCACACCGTCGGCCGCGGCAATGATCTCGTCCATGTGGTCGACGCCCGACTTGTTCTCAATCTTGGCGATGATTGGTATTTCAACACCCTGCTCAGCAAGAATCTCACGCATGCGCTGAATATCCTCACCGCTCTGGATAAATGAAGCGGCAAGATAATCGACACCATTGGCCGCCGCAAACTCAATTTCACGTATGAAATCAGCACGGTTCTCTGGCCCGACAGCCGTCAGTGAAAGCTTGGTACCCGGCAGGTTCACGCCCTTGGTTTTGCCAAGAATTCCACCATGGATGACACGGCACATAATCCGGTCGTCATGACTGGCAATGGCCTCCAACTCGATTGCACCATCATCCAGCAAAATTACATCACCGGTCTTCACCTCGGAGGGCAAATTGGGATAGGAGATGGAAACCCCCGTCTCATCACCCGGCCTTTCATCCGTATAAAGTACAAATCCCGCGTCCCGGCTTAAGTGGACAAATCCGCCCTTTAGAGCACCGGTGCGTATCTCGATACCCTTGGTGTCAATCATGATGGCCACCCGGGAACCCGCCTCTTCAGACGCCTGGCGTATCCGGCTGACACGCTGGCTGTGTTCCTCGTGGCTACCATGAGACAGGTTAAGCCGGGCAACATTCATGCCGCTCTGAATCATTTTGAGCATGGTTTTAACGTCATCACAGGAAGGACCGATAGTGGCAATGATCTTGGTTTTACGGAATGTGGGCTTGCTGTTCATAACGACATGGCTCAGGGCTGACAGTTCAAGCCCAAGTTTAGCCAAAAAATGCACAACAGGGGTGGCAAAAATCAAGGTTTTTTGCTAATTGTGATTCACGACTCGTTTTCGTATGATCCAAGCTGGTTCTAAACCACAACCTCACCGGGATGTAATTCATGCCAGACTTTGACGACGATTATGGATTTGAAACACTTGCCATCAGGGCCGGCCAGGTACGGACCAATGAAGGTGAGCAAAGTGAGCCTATTTTCCCCACATCCAGCTACATATTTTCGTCAGCGGCAGAGGCCGCTGCAGTTTTTGCAGGAGAACAGGAAGGTAATATCTACTCCCGCTTTACCAATCCGACAGTCCGCACCTTTGAACAACGACTGGCCAGGCTTGAAGGCGCAGAATCCTGTGTGGCCACGGCTTCCGGGATGTCAGCCATCCTTGCAACCTGCATGGGTATCCTCAAGAGTGGTGATCACATCGTCTCATCACGCAGCATATTCGGCTCTACCACGGGCCTGTTTAACAACTACCTGGCGAAATTCGGCATAGCAACAAGCTTTGTCGATCTGGTTGATATGAATAGCTGGAAAGAAGCAATTCGTCCCCAGACACGATTGCTTTTCATGGAAACCCCATCCAACCCTTTGACCGAAATTGCAGATATCGCACTACTTGCCGACCTGGCGCATCAAAATGGATGCCTGCTGGCCGTTGACAACTGTTTTTGCACACCCGCATTGCAACAACCGGTTCTGCTTGGTGCAGATATCGTCATCCATTCGGCCACAAAATACCTCGATGGCCAGGGCCGCTGTGTGGGTGGAGCCGTGGTTGGCTCCAATGAAATCGTCGGTAAACAGGTGTTCGATGTCTTGAGGACCGCCGGCCCCAGCATGAGCCCGTTCAATGCCTGGGTTTTTTTGAAAGGGCTGGAAACTCTGAGCCTGCGCATGCGGGCGCACAGCGACAACGCACTCGCACTCGCCCGCTGGCTTGAACAGCAGTCAGCTGTTAAGCGGGTCTATTATCCAGGCCTGGAAAGCCATGCACAGCACTCGTTGGCAAAATCACAACAATCCGGGTTCGGCGGCCTGTTGTCATTCGAGCTTGATGGCGGCCAGGACGCAGGATGGAAGCTTATTGATGCGACCCGGATGATTTCCATAACCGCCAATCTTGGCGATACCAAGAGCACCATTACCCACCCGGCGACCACCACCCATGGCAGGTTGAGCGAAGATCAACGCGCGCAGGCGAATATTACAGATGACCTGGTACGTGTCGCAGTTGGCCTGGAAGACATCGAGGACCTGAAAGCCGATCTGGCACGCGGAATGTCCTGACAAGCAGACTCCAGAATTTTTTAGAATAATTTTGATTGAAAACAGACGCATAAAGCGCTTTACTTTTTTTGCATGATTCGCGACCCGCAACATAAACCGGCACTTAAACCAGCTTAAAAAGGAAACCCCACCGGTATCGATGGTAAGAGCCGGCAGACCGGTCCGGGCTACACTCTCCGTATCTGGGTTTCGAGGTCAGGATTAGGGGGTCAGGCTGGGAGCCTCGCCGATTTCGGCATCAATATTCAGGTATTTCACCACCAGGACCACGGTGGCAGGGGCCTCCATGGCTTTCTTCATGCAGTGGTTGATGGCCGTGGTGACCGCATCAAACTCTCCCCGAAGCTGGGTCGTCAGTTGATTGCTGACGATCTCGATGCCAGCCTGCTGCTGGAGATCACGGATAAAATCAATGATGCCGGGTATCGGTCCGTCCCGGAGGGGGTACAGGCTCAGGTCCGCAACAATTTTCATGAACAGCTAATCCGTCCTGGCTCAGTATTCGGACAGAATTTCAGCCAGGGATTCCCATTCTCCAGCCAGTAGATTCTCTGCCATCGGGTAAAGCATTCCCTCTTCTTTTACATTGTGTTGCTGTATCAGCATCAGCAAAGTATCACCAATATCCAGGGCTTCCTGCGCGTTACCGGCTTCAATAGCCTCTCCTATCTGGTCCAACAGGCCGATCATTTGCCGGTGTTCCATTTTCATCACCATAACCGGCCCACCGCCGGCCATTCCGCTCCTTGCGTCAAACGCCGGGAACAATACCTCTTCCTCCATTGCCACATGACGTCGCATGCTGACATCGTACTTCTGCCATGCAGCTCGAGCAGTCTCGATATCTGCGGTATCCAGTAACTCCTCAACATCGGCCCAGCGCGCATCACAATCGCGGTGATCCTGTTCAAAAAAACTGATCAAGCCAGCCTCAATATCTACATTTGTCATGGTATCTCCGGCACAAAACCGATACTGGACCGCATGTGCTCTGTTAAAATTTATCGCGCATTTGCAATTTTACCAGCCCCGGAGCGGAATAGAAAAATAAATGGAAAAAACAGACCCACGCGGTTTACCAGAAACGAGCGCCGACCCTGCTGACATTGTTGATTTGCGTGGGCTGGAAGCTCCGGAACCAATGGTGAGAATATTAGCAGCCTGCGCGAAACTGGCGGATGGCGAGAGCTTTAACGCCCGCCTGCCCCACATTCCATTCCCTGTTTTCCCCCATTTGGCAGCCCGTGGCCTCGCCTGGGAAACCGAAGAACTGGCTGACGGCAGCGCCATTATCCGGATCAGGCCAGCCTCATGAGAACCGGTGGCCTGAGCATGGACCAGGCGCCGCCATTATCCATCCCTGCAAGCTTTTTTCTGACCATTCCGTTGGGTATTCTGTTTGCCGGATATTTCATGTTCACCAGTATTGCGGTCAGTTTTGGCAGCCCATGGACCGCGCAAACCCTGGCCCTGGCACACGCTGGCACCCTGGGGGTCCTCGCCATGGGTATGGTCGGTGCGCTTTACCAGATGACACCCGTAATCGCGGGCGTACCGGTACCGATGGCGCGTCTCGCACACATCGTCCATGGCCTTTTGCTGGTGGGACTCATTGGTTTTCTGTGGCGCCTGGTGGATGGCCCTGACTACGCGATGGTTATTTCAATACGCAGCTTCTCACTGGCACTGATTCTGTTCCTGATTCCCATGGCCTGGGCCCTGGCACGCCCGGCCACGCATAACGAAACCGTCCAGGGTATGCGGCTTGCGCTTGCAAGCCTCGCAATTATCAGCCTGGCCGGTTTGGTCACAGCGCGCGGCTTTGCCGGCGGTCCGTTCCCGGATGAGGAGATGCTGTGGGTACAGATCCACATGACACTGGCGCTGCTGGGCTGGGTTGGCGGGCTGCTCCTGGCCGTGTCCTGGCAGGTAATACCAATGTTCTACCTGACCTCAACCTTCAGCAAATCAAGCCGGCAATGGCTCCTTGGCCTGTTGTTTATGGGGCTGGTTCTTACCCTGGCCAGTGTTTTTATTGATATCGGCTTTCTTTCCAGGGGGCAAACTGCGGCTGTTGCAGCTCTGCCCGCGGCTGTTGCTGCCTGGTTGCTCCACCCGGTTTTCGTCCTGCGCAATATTGCCGGCCGTAAGCGCAAGCGCAGCGATGCGTCTTTGCTGTTTTGGAATACCGGCCTGGTCTTTGCCCTGCTCCTCATACCCACGGCGCTAGCTGCATTGTTCATTTATGATCCGCGCTGGCAGGTTCTGTTCGGCTGGCTGGCTATCTGGGGTTGGGCCGGAACAATTTTGCATGGCATGTTGAGTCGTATCGTACCCTTCCTGGTCTGGTTTCACCGTTACTCGGCCCGCGTCGGCCTTGAACCGGTGCCATCCATGCGCAGCCTGTTATCCCAGCGCCGGATACAGGTTGGTTTTTTCCTGCACACAGCTTCCGTTTTATCCGGTTCCGCCACCATTCTTATACAGGCGGATATGCTTGCAAAACTCACCGGCCTGTTACTGGCCGCGACGGCTGTCAGCCTGGCAAGTACGCTGGTTCATGTATTAAAACGGCGGAAATAATGAGACCAGGCTCACCTATCTTGCCTGGTACCAGCGAACACCCTCGTCATCAGTATCAATATTGAATTCACCTTCATACAACAGGTAGTTCAGATGCGCGATGGCCTCGCCTGTTGCCATGATCAGGTTGCCATCTGAAATTTTGCTTTTGAACAAGGCGGGGAAAACATCTAATGCCCGTTTGGGTTCCCGGCATAAAATTCGCAATTGATCCAGTCCTGTCTGGTGTTCTTCAATCAGTGCATCCAGGCGGACATGGATACCCCGGAAAGGTTTGCCATGTGAAGGCAGTACCAGTACATCGTCGGGCAACAGGGTTTTCAAACGATGTAATGACTTGAACCAGCCGGCCAGCGGATTGGCAACAGGTTCAGTCGGGAACACACTGACATTGGGTGATATGGTCGGCAGAATCTGGTCACCGGCGATCAGGACATTGAGCTCCGGACAATACAGGCAAGCGTGTTCGGGAGAATGCCCCCTGCCGATGATCACCTGCCACTCGAAGTCGCCAATATGCAGGCTTCGGTCTTCGTGCAAACGCCGGTAAGATTGCGGCAGTTGTGAAACGACGCGACCAAAGGAGCCAAACATCGCAATATAACGCTCCATCTGTGCCTCGGAAAAACCTGCAGCCCGGTAAAAACGCCTACCCTCCTCGGGTGCCGGCAGACCGGTATCCGCCACCAGGATACGACACAGCAGGTATTCATCCCGGGGCATGTACAGATCGACATTGAATCGCTCACATAACCAGCCCGCGCAGCCCACATGATCGGGGTGCAGGTGGGTCACCAACACCCGGGAAATGCTGTCAAGACCGGGCTCAGATGAAAAGATGCTATCCCATGCCTCCCGCGTAGTGCGGGTACCCAGGCCGGTATCAACCATCGCCCGGCCATCGCCGTCTTCCAGCAACCAGGTATTGATGTGCGACAACATAAATGGAAGCGGCAGGCGTACCCACTTAACACCTGGAAGGATGTCGACGACCTCGCCGACTGCCGGTTGAAAATCATATTCGTATTGAATTGAATCGCCCAACTCTGTCACCAGTTTTTGTGCCCATACCACAGTAGATTCGATTGTAACTGACTTAAATCACGACGACTGATTTCCGTTTAAAATATTATTTCCAGATAACTTTAATTAACCTTATTATCCATATACTTATTCGGAGTTTTGTAATGACAGACCAGAACGATGGCCGCAAATACGTATACCTATTTGGAGAAATGGACGAATTAATGGCCCGTTTCGACAATGACTGGGAATCTATTCGCAGCCTGCTAGGCGGCAAAGGCGCCAACCTACTCGATGCCACAAAGCAGGAAATCCCTGTACCACCAGGTTTTACCGTAACCACGCAGGGGTGTAATGACTACCTGGCTGCCGGCGAATCGTTCCCGGATGGGTTATGGGATCAGGCACTGACCGCGGTTAAAGACCTGGAAGTAGCCACCGGCAAGAAGTTCGGCGACCCGCAGAACCCCTTATTGTTGTCCTGTCGCTCTGGCGCCAAGTTTTCCATGCCCGGCATGATGGATACCATCCTGAACATCGGCATGAACGATGAAACTGCGGAAAAACTGGCTGTATTGAGTGCTAGCCCCCGCTTTGCTTATGACCTGTACCGTCGCCTGGTTCAGATGTTCGGTGGTGTGGTGATGGGTGTACCCGACGAGGACTTTGAAGAAGTTATTACCGCACAACGACAGGCGTCCGGCGTCAAGATGGATGCTGAGCTGGATGCGGATGCATGGAAATCTGTCACCGCAAAATTCAAAGAAATCATCCTCGAGCACACTGGCCGGGAATTCCCGACTGACCCCTACGAGCAACTGCAACTGGCCACCGAAGCCGTGTTCAAATCCTGGAATGGCAAACGCGCAATCGATTACCGTAATGCCGCTGGCATCCGACATGATCTCGGTACTGCGGTGAATATCCAGACCATGGTATTCGGCAACATCGGCGAAGATTGTGCCACGGGTGTGTTTATGTCACGCAACGCCACCACCGGTGAACCTCAACTTGAAGGCGACTACCTGATAAATGCCCAGGGTGAAGATGTTGTCGCCGGCACCCGGGCAACCCTGCCGATCAAGCAACTGGGCAATGACATGCCAGAGAATTTCGCCGAGTTGAAAGCCATCGCCAAACGCCTTGAAGACCACCACCGCAATATGCAGGACATGGAGTTCACCATTGAACAGGGCAAACTCTGGATGCTGCAGACCCGTGACGGCAAACGCACGGCACAGGCCGAGGTTCGTATTGCAGTAGATATGGTCGAGGAAGGCCTTATCTCCAGGGAAGAGGCTGTATTACGCGTCAAACCCGACCAGATAGATTTTTTCCTGCATCCACAGCTCGATGCTGAGGCGCTAAAGGATGTTAAACCGATTGTAAAGGGTCTGAATGTTTCCCCGGGCGCCGCAGT
>CALJWY010000255.1 GCA_937974465.1 uncultured Lysobacterales bacterium
TCTTCCTCGTTCATGCCATTGGCTGCGAAGTCTTCCAGTTCCTTCATCAACTCGGTAACAGACGCTGCCGTGGCTTCCTTGTTTACCTCGCTGGAGAAACGGAAACTGCCAAACTCCTGGCCGCCGTTGAACCCGGTGCGGGCGCCATAGGTGTAACCCTTGTCCTCGCGCAGATTCAGGTTGATACGGCTGTTAAATGTGCCACCGAGGTTGAAGTTGGCCAGACCGGCCTTGTAGAAATCACCCAGCGCGTCGTACTTGATGGAGGGTTGTGCGCTGCGCAGGCTGGATTGGGCTGCGCCTTCTTTGTTGACGATGTAGATCGTACGGCCCTTGATCTCCGGAAGATTATCCACGGGCGCGCGGAATGCCTCGCTGACTTCAATCACTGCAAAACCCTGCAATGCGGCAATGATATCGGCCTGTGGCAGACCGGCACTGACGGTAATACCACTCAGATGGGCAGGAAAATGCGCCGCATAGTAGCCTTTAACATCATCCAGCGTAATTGATTCAACGGTCGAAGGAATGCCGGCCATCGGGTAGGACAGCGGGTGTTCAGATCCATATAAAACAGATTCGATGGCGCGGCCTGCGAGGCCGTTAGGGGTCTTGCGTGAGGCCATCAGACCTTCGATAGCCTGGCTCTTGATGCGGTTAAAGTCTTCCTCGGTTAAGGCTGGCTTGAGCGCGCGTTCCATCATCAGCGTCATGGCTTTATCAAGGTGCTTGGTCAGTGTATTGACGGTCACGGTAGTCTGATATTGCCCAGGGCTGACGCTGACACTGGCGCCAATACGTTCCAGTTCCTCGCTGAATTCTGCGGCCGAGCGGTCAAGCGTTGCCTCGCGCATCATGGAGGCGGTCAGTGAGGTAAGGCCGGCTTTACCGGCTGGCTCATCACGTTGACCCATGTCGAAGCTGGCACGTATGGTTACTGTCGGTGTTTCGGAGTTGGGTACCGCAAGAACACGCACGCCATTGGCCAGCGTGGTATCCCAGATGGCGGGTAATTCAACTGCCGGGTTGGTGCCCGGAACAGGCTTTTTACTGCGGTCGAATGTATCCGTTACGGGTCGCAGGGCAAGCTCTGTGCCTTCATCACCGAAGTTTTCAGGGATATCGCGTTCAGGCGCTTCAAAGTTCTGCTCGGCGGCTGCCAGTTCCAGTTTGCCGTTGGGCACCACGCTCATGATCACCGCAGGCTTGCCCGCGATGTATTGTTTGAATACCCGGTTGACATCGTCAATTTCAACATTCAGATATCGTTGTATCTCGGCGCCAATACCGGCAGGGCTGCCGGTGTAAGTCTGGAAAGCGGCCAGTGTAGAGACCTTGCCGGATACGCTTTGCAGACCGAACACGCGTCCGGATTCATATTGTGCTTTGAATTTTTGCAGGTCATCCGCTGAAATTTCTCGGTTGGCGAATTCATCCATGGTTTCTCGGACTGCGGTTTCCATCTCGGTCAGGGTTTCACCGGAACCGGGGTTTTGAATGACGATAAACATCATCTCGCAGGCCAGTTCACGGCACCTGTGGCTGACACTGGCCTGAACCGCGCGGCCGGTTTGCACCAGGCGCTGGTAAAGCAGAGAAGCCTGTCCCTGTCCCATGATCTTGGCAGCGGCATCCAGTGGCGCTTCATCCGCGTGGCTGCCGTAAACCGTAGGGATAATCAGGGCGAGGGCAGGCAGATGGATGTTGTCTTCAAGTGTCAGGTGGCGGTCTGCATCGAGTTTGCCGGGTTGTTTTGGCAGGTTTTCAACGGCAGGTCCCGCAGAGATAGAGCCAAAGTACTTGTTGACCAGCTCCAGGGTTTCGATCGGGTCTATCGCACCACCAATGCTCAATGCTGCATTATTGGGGCCATACCAGCGCAGGAAGAAACGTTTCAGGTCATTCACGTCGGCACGGTTAAGGTCTTCCAGCCAGCCGATAACAGGCCAGTAATAGGGGTGGTCTTGCTCGTAGAGTGCTTTGCTCAGCGTTTCAAATACACGGCCATAGGGCTGGTTGTCTACCCGTTGTCCGCGTTCGTTCTTTACGGTTTCGCGTTGGATTTCAAACTTTTCCTGGGTGACTGCTTCCAATAAAAAGCCCATACGATCGGCTTCCAGCCAGAGTGCTGTTTCCAACTGGTTGACGGGCAGTGTTTGATAGTAATTGGTGCGATCAGAATTGGTCGATCCGTTCAGCGTACCGCCGGCGTTGGAAACCAGCTTGAAATGCTCCTCGTCAGCGACATTGGCTGAACCCTGGAACATCATGTGCTCAAAAAAGTGGGCAAATCCTGAGCGGCCCACTTCCTCACGGTTGGAGCCCACATGATAGGTGACATCCACGTGCACAAGTGGGTCGGAGTGGTCCTCATGAAGGATGACCGTCAGACCATTGGCCAGCTTGTATTTCGCATAAGGAATGGAAACACCGCTGTCATCACCCTTGAATTCATCTACCAGCGTGATGCCTGCAGGCAGTGCCGGTTTGTCCATTTTAACGACAGGTGTTTCTGTCGTGGTTTCATTGTTACAAGCAGCAAGCGGTAACAACATCAGAAGCATAATCAGTTTTTTCACGTGAGTTTCCCTGGTGAGGTAAAAGCAACGCAATAGTTTAGCAAATGCCGGCACTGGGCGCTTGGGTGAAATGTATCAATCGTTGAATTGAAGATACATTTAAGTAACACTAATTTTCTAGGTTGGCACTGGACTAATTTTTTGCCCTGTTTACTGTCCATTGATTATGGCCAATGAATTCAATATGCCGGGGTGTCCGATAAATGCATCGGGTGCTCCAGGTGTCGCTAACAGGATTAACAGGTAAATCTCATGGTGAATGAAATGCGAAAACTGA
>CALJWY010000256.1 GCA_937974465.1 uncultured Lysobacterales bacterium
CTACCTGTATATACGGGCATTATGGCGGGCCCAGGTACTGGCAAGGTCTGAGGCAAGGGTGCAGGCCCTGCAGGCCAGGATCCGGCCACACTTCCTGTTTAACAGCCTCAATACCATTGCCAGCCTGATTCCGGAGGAACCTGCTGCAGCCGAGCATGCGACGGAGGATTTGGCTGATTTGTTTCGCGCTGGTATGCGCAGGGCAGATAGTTTGATCAGCCTGGCCGAAGAATTGAAGCTGGCCGAAAAATACATGCAGATGGAGCAACGACGGCTGGGTGACCGTTGGCAGAGAAGTTGGCAGGTAAATGAACTGCCGGAGGGCGCAACAATATTGCCGTTGACACTGCAGCCTCTGCTTGAGAATGCGGTCGCACACGGTATTCAGCCCAGCGTCGAAGGTGGCGAGGTTCGTGTTTACGGTCGTCGTGAGAAAGACAATGTCGTCATCACCATCAGCAACCCGCTTGGGCCGGAAGGTCATGTCAGTAAAGGCCAGGGAATGGCGCTGGCAAATATTCGGGAAAGACTGGAACTGGCCTTTGGTTCAGTTGCCAGCCTTATTACACACCAGAGTGATCAACAATATTTTGCGGTTTTAAGCCTGCCTTATGTTAAGAATACTGATCATTGACGACGAGGCCCCGGCCCGAAATCGCCTGCGGCGCATGCTGGCTGAGATTCCGGCCGTGCATGTTGTCGGCGAGGCGGCCACCGGTCAGGAGGCGCTGGGATTGCTTCCGCTCAAACAGCCGGATGCTCTACTGCTGGATATTTCCATGCCCGGCATGGACGGTATGACCCTCGCGCAGACGCTGAAGGATCAGCAACAGGCGCCGGCCATTATTTTTTGCACGGCGTGGACAGACCAGGCGGTGGAAGCATTCGAGTGCGAGGCGGTCGATTACCTTGTCAAACCTGTTCGTGCGGAGCGGCTTGCAACCGCAATCGACAAAGCCAGGCGGTTTGTTGCAAGTGATGGCGCAGGCGGCCCTTTGCTGCGTTCCACGCTGGGGGGCAAGGTCAGCCTTCTGCCGTTAGCAGATGTGATTTACCTGAGTGCTGAAGATAAATACACCACGGTCGTACACAAGAACGGTAGTCTTGTCATCAACCAGACCCTGTTGGAAATGGAAAATGAATACGCCAATTACCTCGTCCGCATCCACCGCGGAACGCTGGTTGTCAAAAATCGTATCCGGGGACTGGAAAAAGGTCCCGATGGACGCCACCTCCTGTTATTGGAGGATTGTGATGCCAGCCCGCAGGTTAGCCGTCGTAATCTTCCCGCAATAAGAAAACTAATTAAGGATTTAACATGACAAAGCTTCTCAGAATCGCAACCCGAAAAAGCGCCCTGGCCCTATGGCAGGCAAACCATGTTCAGGCATTGCTGCATGAAGCACATCCGGGTATTGAGATCGAACTGGTAAAAATCGTCACCGAGGGTGACCGCATTCTCGATCGGCCGTTGGCAGAAATTGGTGGTAAGGGTCTGTTCCTGAAAGAGCTGGAACGCGCCATGCTGGATGGCGAGGCCGACCTGGCAGTGCATTCCATGAAGGATGTGCCAGCCAATATGGCACAAGGCCTGGTGCTGGATGCCGTACTGCCCAGGGCCAACCCATATGATGCCCTCGTCAGCCGTGAGCGCCGCAGCCTGGCAGAATTACCTGCCGGAAGTCTGATCGGCACCTCGAGCCTGCGTCGCAAAGCCCAGTTGCTGGCGCTGCGGCCAGACCTGGAAGTTGCGGACCTGCGCGGTAACGTCGACACACGCCTGAGAAAGCTCGATGAGGGTCAATATGATGCGATCATCCTGGCCTGCGCCGGTTTACAGCGTCTTGGCTGGGGTGACCGAATCACCGAAGAGCTGCAGCTTCCCGATTGGCTGCCTGCATCCACCCAGGGGATCATCGGTTTGCAGTGCCGTGAAGATGACATGGAAACACGCGCCCTGATCAAACCATTGGCGGACACCGATACCATGGTGGTGGCAAGCGCTGAACGCGCGGTCGCACAGGTCCTGGAAGCCACCTGCCAGGTTCCTCTCGCGGTGCATGCAGTGCTGAAAGACGGCCAGGTAATACTCAAGTCCATGATCAGTTCAACCGACGGCAAGACATCTGTGCAGGCGCAGGGTGAGGCAGACGCTGCAGGTGCGGTGAGTCTTGGTGAGAGGGTCGCAGCAGACCTGTTGGCACAGGGCGGCGGCGATATCATTGCGGGCCTGTAGCAGACCTGCCATTAAATGCTAGTGGAAACAGCAGCGGGCACATAAGCAGGAATTTATGACACAGGTTGTTCTTACAAGACCGCTTGAATCTTCCCGTGAGCTGGCGGGTCAGCTGGATATGCACGGCCTGGCCTCGATTGTGATGCCCTTGTACACCTTTGCAGCCCGTGAGCCAGAAGTTGATCCGGGATCGGCATGGTCCGATCCGGAAAAACGTAGCCTCGCGGTTTTTACAAGCCCGCGAGCAGTGCGTTACGGGCTGGCGCATATCCCCACCGATCGCGAGTTGGCATTGGAGTTTGCCGTGGTTGGCGCGGCGACCCGCAGAAAACTCGAGAAGTATGGTTATTCTGTGCATCTGCAGGCCAAGCAGGGTTATACATCTGAAGACCTGTTGCGTGAGCCGGAACTGGCCGCCGAACCGGGGCAGGCTGTTATTTTTTGTGCACCGGGTGGACGCGACGCCCTCACAAAAGGTCTAACGGCACTGGGTTGGGAAGTCAGCAGCGCAATGGTCTACGAACGTTTGCCTCTGCTTCCGGAGTCCAGCCAGGTACAGGCCTTGTCTGATGCCGATGATCTGCTCAGCACATGGACCAGTATTTCTGCACTTGAACTGGCCCGTGAAAGTCTCCCGGTCGAAGTATGGACTAAAATATTACGTGCACCGGCACTGGTGATTTCGGGCCGTATCCAGCATCATTTACAACAACTGGGAGCGAATCGTGTTTTACGGGCTGATGGCCCCGGAAACAAAGAGCTTTTACAGTCAATTCTCCGTTTGACCGGGCGTCAGACAAGCGCCTGATTTGCCTGTTGGCCTTTAACAGGTGCGCAACCGGGGTATTTTGGTTAGCATCCACATAGACTGACCTGAACCGCAGCTACAGGCCTCGAGATGGACAATAAAGATTTGAACCAAGAGATTAGCGAATCAGCACCTGATCCTGTGGATCGTCTACTGCAGGAAAATAAGCCTGCCTCGTCTGGAAAAGCCATTGCCATTCTGGCATTACTGATTTCAGTCGCAGCTACGGCAGCAACTGGTTGGCAATGGTGGCAGACTTACCAGGGCAATCCGGAGGCCGCTAAGCAAAGCGAATCCCTGGCCCGCTTGCAGACTACCCAACAACAACTCGGGCAAACGGTGGCGTCCTTTGAAGCCCAGCTGCAATCAAACGCAGCGCCAGTCAGTGCCGCTGAGTTTTCCGAGCTGGCCCGGCGACTGGAACAATCCCGCGGCACACTCGAGCAACTGCAAGGCCAGGCGGGTGAAGACCAGGCCACAATAAATGCGTTGCAAGGAAGTGTCCGCTCCCTGGAACAACGTCTTTCGACCAATGAATCCGGCTTGCTGAATGTGGCCGCGAGCACCCAGAACAGCAGCGTGGAACTGGATATTGCCGAGGTTGACTACCTGTTGCGGGTCGCCAACGAACGTTTACAGTTGTTCGCAGATCCGGTCGCTGCCGACCTGGCCTTGCAGGCCGCAGACATGCAGATTGAAGCGATGGACGATCCGATGTTCCTGAGCGTGCGTCAAAGAATTGCCTCGGCCAGGCAGACGCTGGCAGCCGTGCCACGGGTCGACCGCGTGCAGTTATCCGCCAGCATTTCAGATATGCAGTCGCAGCTTCCCGGTCTGCAGTTCAGGGGTGAAGAGGCAGTACAGGAGGCGCCGCTACTCGCAGACGATGCCGGTTGGTGGGAGAGTTTCAAATATACCCTGTCTTCGCTCGTCACGGTCAGGCGGCGTGCACCGGAAGATGAGTCGATGTTGAGTCTTGATGACAAGGATTACCTGCGCCAGGGGCTCTGGTTACAGCTCGAGTCGGCACGGCTGGCGCTGATGCGGAATGACTCCAGTGCTTATGCCGACTCACTGGACCGGCTCAGGGGCACCGTCGAACAGTTTTTCCATACAGGCTCTGCCGCGGTACAAACGCTGCTGCTTGAAACCACCAAGCTACAACAGGTGGATATTGCGCCGGCCATGCCCGATATCAGTGCTCCCTGGACCCAGTTTCGGCAACTGCGTGACAGCCGCAGATTGCTGCAGTCTACTCAGCCGGTCGCAAGCGAGGACACGGTCGAATGAAGCGTAGCTTTCTGCTGTTATTGATACTGGCGCTGCTATTGCTCGCCGGTTGGCTTGCGCCGATGTTCAAGACCGATCCGGGGCACGTGGTGATCAATTTCGGAGATTGGACCATCGAGACCAGTGTGCTGGTCCTGGCAACCGCATTTTTCATTCTGTGGTTCCTGGTGCAGCTGGCTGTCTGGTTGTGGCGCATGCCGGTTGAAACCGCGCGCAAGATGCGTGAGCAACGCGCGTTCAAACAGCTCGAAAAAGGTCTGCTGGCGTTAACCGAAGGGGACTGGAGCGCGGCGGAAAAAGCACTGGAGAAATCTGCAAGCAAGCAGGGCAGGACAACCGCGCATTACCTGGCGGCGGCGCAGGCGGCCGACAGCCAGGACGCCCATGACAGGCGTGAGTACTATCTTGAGCAGGCCGATAGCGGTGGCTGGAAAAAACGCTTCCTGGTTGAATTGACCCGGGCGCGCATGCTGCTGGCGAATGGCAGCCGTGCCGCTGCGCTGCCGATCCTGGAGGATTTATACAAACGCCGCCGCAAGCACCCACAGGTTCTGGAGTTATTGTCCCGTTGTTACCGCGAGCTTGGCGCATGGGATGAGTTGCTGGCGATGTTGCCGGCACTGGGTAAAGCCGGTGTGCTGGATGACGAGCAGCTCAAGGATTTGAAAGAAGAGATTTCGGTCAACAAATTACGCTCAGCAACCAATGTTGATGAGCTGCAGGCCGCATGGAAAAAGCTGCCACGAGCCATGCGCGCCCACACTGCAGTGGTTGAGGCATTTGCTATTGCAGCGGCCGGCCTGGAACGGGCTGACCTTGCAGAGCCGGTGATCACCGCCAGCCTGAAGAAAGACTGGAGTCCGGCGCTGATTCTCCGCTACGGTGATCCAGGCGCCGATGACCGCCTGAAACGATTGAAGCAGTGTGAAAAATGGCTGAAACAGCGGCCTGAAGATGCCGGTCTGCACCTGGCGCTGGGTCGTTTGTGCGCAGGTGAGTCGCTGTGGGGTAAGGCCCGCGAGCACCTGGTTAAGAGCCTCGAAATTGAACCCAGCAGCCTGGGCTATGATGCATTTGGCCAGCTGTTGGAGCACCAGGGTGAACTGGAGCTTGCCATGGCCTGTTTTCGCAATGCACTGCGCATCAACCAGGGGCAGTCACCCGAGCCGCTGCCATCAGGCGCAGCCCGCCTGTCCGCTCCGTAAAGTATCCGGCCAGGCTAAACCTCAAGGGTTGATATCGCGGGTCTAGGTGACTTTTTGAGGGCGTGAGTACTGATCCTGCAGATAACACCTGGTCATCATGATTTCGGCCAGGATCTGAACAGCATCCCAGATATCCTTGTAACGTAAATAGAGTGGCGCCAGGCCAATTCTTAATATATCGGGCGCCCGAAAATCTGCAATGACGCCGCGCTCAATCAATGCCTGGCAGATCGCGTATGCAGAGGGATGGGCAAAGGCCAGTTGACTGCCCCTGTCATGACTGTTTTGGGGTGATACCAATATCAGTTCCCGCAGGTGTTTGTTGCTTTGGCATAGCTGAATAAACAACTCCGATAAGCCCATCGACTTGGCTCTCAGTTCGTCCATATCGACACCTTCAAAGACCCCAAGCGCCGCGTCCAGGACGCTCATGGACAGCACGGGTGGTGTGCCACACAGGAACTGTTGGACACCCGGGGCCGGCTGGTATTCGCCGCTAAAAGAAAATGGTTTTTGATGACCCATCCAGCCCGTTAAGGGTTGCCTGATGGAAGCATGATGCCGTTCTGCCGCATAGATAAAAGCCGGTGCACCGGGTCCGCCATTCAGATATTTGTAGCCGCAGCCAACGGCAAAGTCGACACCCCAATCATCCAGCTCGAGTGGCAGCGCACCGGTGCTGTGGGCAAGGTCCCAGATGACCAGCGCCCCTTTTTCATGAGCCCGTTCAGTCAGTCTGCGAATATCATGTAATTTGCCGGATCTGAAGTTGACATGGGTGAGCATCAACACGGCGACGGTTTCATCGAGGCGAGCCTCTATCTCTGAATCATCGATGACCTCGAGTTTGCAAATCTCTCCGGGGCTTAAGTTGTTCAGGCCTTGGGCGATGTAGAGGTCGGCAGGAAAATTATCGGTTTGCGAAAGCACGAGTCGCCGGTCTTTCTGCATGCCCAGGGCACAACACAGTGATTTGAAAAGGTTGACGGAGGTCGAATCACAGCAGATTACCTGGCCCCTGGCGGCACCCAGCAACGGCGCAATTTTCTCGCCTACCGTTATTGGCAGGTCGATCCAGTCATGGCTATTCCAGCTTTGGATCAGGTCGCGGCCCCATTGCTGTTCCACTACGTGGAGGGACCGTTGTTGTGCAGCCAAAGGCATAGCGCCCAGTGAATTGCCATCCAGGTAGACCACATTATCCGGCAAGGCAAATTCGCCGCGTTTAGCGGCTAGCGGATCCCCTCGGTCCAGATCAAGCACGTTCTCAAGGTTCACGTTTGAATATATCCTCAAGTGTTGAGAGCAGCAATTGGAAGGCCGGCGTACCCGGGTGTACCCAGTCGAAATGCCCACCGCCGGCCACCATGCCTGTAGCGGCACCCGCCACGCGCGCCTGGTCGGGCGGAACAATCGCATCACTGTCGCCATGTAGCAGCCGGGTATTGGAGTGCAGGGTTTTATCTACGGGATTGGCTGCGTGGTAGGCAGCCGGGCTTGTCTCATAATCACCCCCCATAAAAGCAATGGCCGCTTTTTGGCAGCTGTTCTGCCCGCGCGAATACGCCACGATGTCGGTAATCGCCGCCAGGCCGATGACGCCATCGACATTCTCTATTTCAGCGCCTGCCAATAAGGCCAGGTGACCGCCGGCAGAGTGTCCTGCGATGACCACGCGCTCCAGGTCCAACGGGTAATTTGCCAACTTGGCCGTATAGGCAATGCCCTGCCTGATGTCTTCGAAACTTCCCGGCCAACCGCCGCCTTCGTCACCGCTGCGCCGGTATTCCAGTGACCAGACGCCGTATCCCGCTTCTGCCAGTGCAGTTGCCAGGGGGAAGCTATGTTGAATATCAAATTGATTTAACCAGCAGCCACCATGAATCAGAATCACCAGTGGGGCTTTTTTGCTGGCAGGCAGGTCTTCTGGCAACCACAGTAAACCGTACTGCAATTCCGGGTTGTTATCGGCATATACGAGCCTTGCCGTTGCCTCGGCAAAGTCGAGGTCGACAACACTGGCATAACTGACTTCGCTTTTCACTGCTGCGTACCTTGCTACCCTGTCATGTGCACAGGCTGATAATAACAGTGCCAGGCAAACGCAGAAGGTAATAGTTTTGTACATATACGCTGGCTGGCCCTGACCTAGTGTGGCCTGGCCAGAACCCTGATGGGTACGTCCAGGCCGAACTCAAATGAGTCAAAAAATATGCGCTGTTTAACAGCGCCGTTTTCAAGGAATGCTGCACGGCCCGCATCGATCATCGCCGGTGGACCGCTCATGTATATGTCAAAATCCGAGAGCTCCGGATATTGCTGCAATACCGCCTCATGGACAAGGCCCGTAAAGCCGCTGTCTTCATCAGCACTACGCGGCTCGGATAGAGCAGCGGTGTACTGAATATGATCATTTTGCTCGGCCCACTGCAAAACCGTTTCATGCATGTAGAGTTCGGACAGGTTTTTTGCGCCCCAAAAAAGATGCAGGGGCCGGTTATCGTTGTGTGCCAACAGGTCTTCAATCATCGATTTCAAAGGTGCAAACCCGGTGCCGCCACCCATCATGATCATCGGTCGCTGTGGTTCGTCATTGCGGACAAAGAAGGTACCCAGGGGTGCTTCGAGCCGCAGAATGTCGCGCTCTTTCAGCTCATCAAAAACCCAGCCGGTGAAACCCCCGCCATCGACGTGGCGGATATGCAGTTCAATGATATCTTCCGATTGCGGGGCACTGGCAATGGAAAATGCGCGCCGCTTGCCGTCAGGGACCAGGATCTCCAGGTATTGTCCGGCCAGGAATTGTAAACGTTGTGCTTCGGGCAGCTTGATCCTGATACGCATGACATCTGCCGTCATAAGGGTTTTTTCAATGACCCGGGCTGGCATTTTGCGTACTTGAATATCCCGCACTGCTTCAATTTCGCGGGCCCTGATGACCAGGTCTTCCATGGGCTCCGCCTGGCATAACAATGCGCCACCCTCAGCTATTTCCTCGCGGCTGAGTGCAATGGGCGGGTGGAAAGGATAGTGCACCTCACCGGATTTGAGCTTGCCCTTGCAACTACCACATGTACCATTTTTACAGCTGTAGGGAAGCATGACGCCCTGGCGAAGCGCTGCAGTGAGAACGGACTCCCCTTCATTAACGGTAAAGCTGACGCCACTGGTAATATTTTTGACTTGAAACTGCTTCATAACACCTTTGGATCACAATCTTCAGGGGATTGAGAAATGAATGGATGAGTATTGTCGCTGATGTGATAACCTTTTCGCCACTTTTCTTAAACCCTGGGCTATAAAAACTGGATTATGCTTTCCTCTGTTGCATCAATTCTACGCTTTATCTTTCGCGGCATACTGTTGGTTGCCTACCTCCTGTTCATACTTTTTCCCACATTATGGTTGATCAGCCACTATCGGAAAAGCGATGCCGAGGGCGGTGCCAGTCAGGCCAATGCTGTCGGGGTGAAGCTGGCCAACCAGCTCGCCTGGCTGTTTGGTATAAAGGTCAAGGTTCGCGGTACGCCGCAGACTGGCCCGGTTTTGTTTGTAGCCAACCACTTGTCCTGGCTGGATATCCCGGTTCTGCACAGTGGCTGTGCCATGGGTTTTGTTGGCAAGGCCGAGATCGAACAGTGGCCGATATTCAACTATATCGCCCGCGCCGGTGGCACCATTTTCCACCAGCGCGGTTGTCATGATTCAGCTTCAGATGTAATTTCAGCCATGCAGCAACGATTGCAACAGGGCAGGGCTGTCGCGATATTTCCGGAGGGAGGTATCAAGCCGGGTGCGTCTGTGAGAGTGTTTCATGCCCGCATGTTCGCGCCAGCTGTTGCAGTGGGTTGCATGGTCCAGCCTGCCATGATCCGTTACATGCGCGACGGCCAGCGGGATGACGATTTTTCATTCCGTGAAGGCGAGAGTATGTTTATGAATATTTGTCGCGTCCTTGCCAGGCCGGGTGTGACTGCGGACGTGCACTATCTGCCTGCGTTCAGCGCCAAGGACCAACCGCGGCGTAGCCTGGCAGAAGCGTCCAGGGAGGCTATTATTGAAAGTTTTGAAAGTTAGGCAGGTTTCCCGATGAAATATTCCAATGCCAGCGCGAGGTCTTTTGTTCCCGCATTCGGCCTCAGGAGCACACACACCCAATCATTGATTAACAGCAGCGGCTTCCGTCGCCGCATCGTCAGAAAACACTCAAAGGCGCTGTTGGATGCTGAGCAGGATTGGGTGGTCGATGGTGGTGAAGGTGTGCAGTTGCTGGGTCATTTTTCACCACAGCCGGGCAAAAGCAAAGGGCTGGTAATCCTCTTTCATGGCTGGGAAGGCAGCAGCAGTTCCAATTACATTGTTGGCGCCGGCGGCATATTGTTCGATCAGGGCTTTGATGTTTTCAGATTGAATTTCCGTGACCACGGCGATACCCACCATATGAATTCGGGCATCTTTCACTCATGCCGGTTGGATGAGGTGGTGCATGCCGTCAAAGACATCCAGACCCGCACCGGCGCAAAAAACTGGGCCTTGTCCGGCTATTCGCTGGGCGGGAATTTTGCCCTCAGGGTGGCCCTGGCCGCGCCATCGGCTGGCTTGTCAATTAAACAGGTGGTGGCGGTTTGTCCGGTCATTTCACCCTCCAATGCAATGAGCCGCATGGAACAGGGTTTTGGTGGTTACGAAAATTACTTTATTCGTAAATGGGCGAGGTCACTCAGGCTAAAGGAGCGGCAGTTCCCGGATGAGTATGAATACGAGGTGTGGCACAGGCTTGGCGGGCTAAGGGAACGAACCGGTTTCATGGCGACCAGGTATTACGAATTTGATTCATTGGAGCAATATTTCGATGGTTACTCGCTAGCAGATAATCGCCTGGCGGCGTTGGAGATTCCAGCCACGATCCTGACCTCGGAAGATGACATGGTGGTACCGGTGAGTGATTTTCGGGATTTGCCGGATAACAAGAATATTGAGCTACTGATTACACGCTATGGTGGTCATTGCGCATTTTTGAAAAACTGGCAAATGGACAGCTGGGCGGATGATGTGATTGTCGAGCGGGTTGTTGCCAGTGCCCAGGGCAAGGATACGCAGAGTTAAGACCGGCGCCTAACCGCCCTCCATCTTTTGGTGGATTTCCTCATACAATGCCGCGGCGCGTTTTTGCGCGATGTCCAGTTCTTCAGCTGAAAGCATGCTGGCGGCGGTATCGCGGTTGTTGATGGCATTCTTATTACCTGACATGACCGCCACGCTGGACCACACATAAGCCTCTGCCCGGTTCCGGGGGACCCCTTCACCCCTTCCGTATTTTGCTCCCAGGTTCATCTGGGCACTGGCAAAACCATGTTCGGCCGCCTGCCGATACCACCTGGTGGCCTCGCTAAAATCCTGCGGTACTCCAAGGCCGCGGTCGTACATGCTGCCAAGGTTGTACTCGGCTTCCGCAAAACCCTGGTCCGCGGATCTTCGTAACCATTTGACCGCTTCAGCATGGTTTTGCAGCACACCACTGCCACTGTCGTAACGCAACGCCAGTCTGAACTGCGCGGCGGCATCACCGAGTTGAGCGGATCTTATGTCCCTGTTTACCTTTGCGGCATGAGGCACGGTTACATAGCGGCCATCCGTAAACCACCGGTCAGCTGAGCCGGGGCTGAGCTGGATGGCACGGTTGCTTGTTACTTTCGTAGATTTCTTTTGGGCCAGAACGTCGGCGCACAAAAGTGCGCTGGTCAACAGCACGGTCATGGAAACTAAGATCAAGCGTTTCATGGTTGCCTTCCCCGGATATCACGAGCATACACCACTATTGGAAAATCTCTCACCTGGCCCTGTTCTTCCGGGATTACCCGGATGATCAACGAAATCAGATAAGGCTTCATTAAAGATACAGACTATCTGTGCTATGTTCTGGTTCCGATAAACTGGTTAATAAGAGCGGATTAATGTCAGGACGTTAACCAGGGTTCGGGTCAGGTCAAACATTCGGAGGATTGAAAGTCATGGGTAAAAAGGTACTGATAGGTGTAGGTGTCATCATAGTTTTATTGCTTGTCATTGTCTGGCAGGTGGGTTCCAACCTGGACAAGATCGTCGCAGGGGTCATTGAAGATGTTGGTTCGGACGTATTGAAAACCAGCGTGAGCGTGTCGGGTGTCGAGATAGATCTAAAAGGCGCCAAGGCTGGCATTGCAGGCATGACCATTGCCAATCCAAAAGGCTATTCCAGGGCAAACCTGTTTGAATTGGAAGGTATTTCAGTAGACCTGGATATCAAAACAGTGACTCAAGACGTACTGGTCATCAAGGCCATCTATATTCAGAACCCAAAGATCCTTTTTGAGGGTAATGCAAGCGGTGGAAGCAATATGCAAACCCTGCTGGATAACATTGAAAGCGGCGCTTCTGATGGCGATGTTGCAGCAAGCGGCGAAGCAATGAAAATGATCATCGATCGCTTCGAGTTCAGCGGTGGCCTGGTGAAAGCCAGTTCAGAAATGAAGCCGGGTGAAGTGATGGATATCAAGTTGCCAGCAATCAAGATATCGGGTATCGGCCGTGCCCAGGGTGGCGTGACCGCAGACGTGGTTGCGCAGAAGATTGGTAAAGAACTGGTGAGCGAAATTATCAGCGCTGCGGCCAAGGCTGGAGTCAACAAGGCACTTGAAGAAAAGAAAAAGGGTTTACTGGATAAGCTAAAGGGTGATTAATTACTGATAACCCGGATTGAAAGTAAAAACGGCGTCCATCCGGACGCCGTTTTTTTGTTTGGAGCGGGTGATGGGATTTACTCGGGCCATCCCCGGCCCTCGCCCTCGTTGCTCTCGGGTCGCCTCAGTGCGTTCGGCGCGTCCAAAACGGCAGGGTACGCTACGAGTTAAAGACACCCTGGCGTAACGGTACAACACACATCATATTTGAGCCGCTGGACTTTGTTTCCAGATTGGTTTCCCTGGTGCCAAAACCCAGAGTCAACCTGATACGGTTTCATGGCGTA
>CALJWY010000257.1 GCA_937974465.1 uncultured Lysobacterales bacterium
TGCGTCAGCCTCCGAATCCGAAACAAGCTCAACAGGTCCTTCTATTCGCACCTGGCGCTCGAGGGTTTTCCAGTGGAATAAAAGCGCGGCATTGGGGTTTTCCCCAAGCTGGTGGCTCTTGGCGCTATCAAGATTCGTATAAAACACGAAACCTTCCGGGCTGACGCCCTTTAACAGCACCATGCGCGCTGCCGGCTTTCCATCATTACCGACGGTTGCCAATGCCATGGCGTTAGGATTATTGAGCTCGCTGTGCGAGGCCTCTTCCAGCCAGTCGTTAAATATATCGAATGGATCGCGATCCTTTATTCCCATTAAACGTTTACCTGTTCTTATTGATGATTGTTACTTTCTGACTATCTTAAACCTTTCTAAGCCCGCTCTTCCCAGACCTGGCACAACTCGATGATAACCTCGACAGCCTTGTGCATGTCGCTGGTTGAAATCCATTCGTAGCGGGAATGGAAATTGTGCTCCCCGGCAAATATGTTGGGTGTCGGTAAGCCCATGAATGATAGTCTCGAGCCATCGGTTCCACCGCGTATGGGCTCGATGGCCGGCTTAAGACCTGCGCGCCTGAAGGCCTCACAGGCATTTTCAACCACGTCCGGGTGATGATCCAGCACTTCTTTCATGTTGCGGTAGGATTCTTCTACCGTTATCTCGACACTTGAACCAGGGTGAGCTGCCACGGCTTCCAGTGCAATCTTTTCCACCAATTGCTCCATTTCCTGCAGCTTGGGTGTAGCGAAGTCCCGCACCAGCAATTTGACCGAGGTGCTGTCGACACTTGCATCCATCATGTACGGATGAACGAACCCCTCGTAAGCCTCTGTGGTTTCCGGCGACAGGCTATCTTGCGGCAAGCGCGCGATAAAGTCTGCAGCTACCTTGATGGCATTGACCATCTTACCCTTGGCAAACCCCGGATGGGTATTAAAGCCTGTGAAGCGCGCCGTTATGGAATCCGCCGAAAAGGTTTCCACCTGCAATTCAGCGAGGGTTTCACCATCCATCGTATAGGCGCAAGCAGCGCCAAAACGCTCGACATCAAAGTATTGGGTACCGCGGCCAACTTCCTCATCAGGGGTAAATCCTATTCGAACCGGCCCATGGGGGATTTCCGGATGGGCAAGCAGGTATTCCACAGCGGCCATGATCTCGGCGACACCGGCCTTGTTATCCGCACCCAGCAACGTGGTGCCTGATGCCGTGATAATGTCGTTGCCGATCTGGTTGGCAAGATGCGGGTTATCGTTGAAGGTGATTACCGCAGACGGGTCATCAGGCAGCACGATATCCCGCCCGTCATAATCCCGGTGAAAGATCGCTTTAACACCTTTGCCGCTCATTTCAGGTGATGTATCTACATGCGCAAGGAATCCTATGACCGGTGTATTCTGCTTACTGCTCGTGGCCGGCACAGTTGCAAACACATAGCCGTACTCATCCTTGGTGACGTCTTCCAAACCCAGGGCCTTCAACTCGTCATGCAGATGTTGCAATAAAACATGCTGACCCGGGGTACTGGGAAAGGTGTCCGAGTCCTCGGTGGACTGGGTATCAAACTTGACGTATTCCAGGAATTTTTCAACACACCCGGTAGCATATTTTGGCGCATTCATTACGACTCCTCCTGTGGCAACGGCAAAGGATATATTTTACGCCAATTTACGAAAAACTTGGCCATTTTCGATGACCATTTCCAGGCTCAGCCAGCAGGATCCGGCAACTCTAATCACCAACCCTTCTTTTGTCTTGGTATCAATCCCGAAGGCAAGTCTGCTGAGGAAATTTGCCGGCGCCCCGTGTGATAATCAACCGCAACAACTGCTAAACTCTGCTGCTTGGCATAACGGGTCACGGCCCACAATATGCAACCCTGGGCCCGGCATGTTACGCAAACAAAATAACCCTGAATTCCTTCTTGCACTGATGGCAATCGCAGCAACGCTGGCGTTTTCGGTATGGCAGGTTTTGCTGAATAATTTTGCCATTGAGCAGATCGCTTTCACGGGACGGGAAATTGGTATCCTGCAGAGCCTTAGAGAGGTACCCGGGTTCCTGGCATTTACCGTGGTCTTTGTTCTGCTACTGGTGCGGGAACAACATTTTGCCTTGTTCTCGGCCGCCCTGCTCGGTGCCGGTGTCGCCATGACAGGTTTTTTGCCCAGCGAATACGGCTTTTATTTCACCACCGTATTGATGTCCATTGGCTTCCATTACTTTTATACCCTACAGCAATCACTGACGCTGCAATGGATCGATACCGAGCGGGCGCCGGAGTTTATGGGGCGCCTCTCTGCCATCTCATCGATCGCAGCCCTGATCACCTTTGGCAGCGTATGGTTATGCCTGAAGTTCTTTAAAGTTGATTACCAGTGGATCTACCTGGTTGGCGGCCTGATCGCTGTAATTCTGGTCGTTTTTGCATGGTTATGGTTTCCACAATTCAACCAAAAAGTACCTCAGAAAAAACACCTGGTATTGCGCAATCGATATTGGCTCTTTTATGCCCTGACCTTTATGAGCGGAGCCCGCCGGCAGATTTTCGTGGTGTTTGCAGGCTTTTTAATGGTCCAGAAATTTGGTTTTTCCGCCGCGAATATCGCCCTGCTTTTCCTGGTCAATCACATGATCAATGCAGTTGTAGCACCCAAGGTTGGCAGGCTGATCGCCTCGTTTGGCGAACGCAGGATGATGGGGGTTGAGTACGTCGGCCTCATCGTAATTTTTACCGCCTATGCGCTGGTGGAAACCGCCTGGATTGCAACCATCCTCTATATCCTGGATCATATTCTTTTCGCGATGGCCATTGCGATCAGGAGTTATTTTCAAAAGATTGCCGATCCTGCCGATATCGCATCTTCATCCGGGGTGTCATTTACCATCAACCATATTGCTGCCGTGATTATCCCCGCCGCCTTTGGAATCGTCTGGCTGTACTCACCGTCCCTGGTCTTCCTGGCAGGTAGTGGCATGGCGGCAGTTTCATTGATATTGTCCCGCCTGGTGCCCTACAAGCCTGCAGAAGGCAATGAAACAAAGTTGATCAGGCTACCTGCAAAATAGCCTGGCAGAGCATTATTGGCATCTCCCTGTAACATTAAGCCCTGGCAATTAAGGAGTTAAAGCACATGGTTCTTTTCAGACAAACAGTCTTTACAGTGTTGGCACTGGGTGGCCTGGTACTGTCAGCCAATGCCGCTGAATTATCAGATATCACCAATTACCGGGAATATTCAGCCAAATTCTCAAGTTCAGGCCAACCAACCAAGGCTCAAATGGAACTGCTCAAGTCCGAAGGCTTCGAGCGAATCATCTATATCGCATTTACCAATGGCAGCACCGCGCTGGCCAATGAGGATGTCATCGCAAGGGAACTGGGTATGGAGTATTTTCATATTCCGGTGGTCTGGGACAATCCGACAGTGTCTGATTTTTACGCGTTCGCCGATATCATGAAACGCTATCCGGACAAGCGGTCGTTACTGCACTGCAAGGTCAATTACCGCGCAACTGCATTCAGTTTTTTGTACCGGGTTATTTACCAGGATGTACCGGTTGCGGAAGCAAAGGCTGACCTGAATAGCATATGGTCGCCCGACGAAACCTGGCGCAAGCTGATTTTTTCCATATTGGAGGAGAATGGTAAGTCTTCACAATGTGAAGGCTGTAACTGGGATAATTGAACCGGCCTAGCAGTCCTTTCACTGCCAAGACCACCGGTTTCAAAATACCTGGCAAGCGTTCTCTGGTAATAGTCATTAAAGGCGCAAGTAACCGTTTATTCCAATGACCTGATGCCGGTTTTGTTATCATTATCGAAACATAATAAACATCTAAATGCAGGTAAAAATAATGTCCATACGTATGTTTTCAATAGCTTTATCATTGCTGCTTGCTTCACAGGTCCAGGCTATGGAATCCCGCACACAACTGGAAGAATCCGGCTGGAAGACATTAACCTCGTATCAGCAGATGATGGATTACCTGCAGCCACTGGTTGCCTCTTCCACAAAGGTGAGCATGGTCCCCATGGGCACCTCGGTATCCGGCCGTGTCATCCCTGCCCTGTATTTTTCAAATGACCCCGTGTTCGCCAGCCAGCGCGCAAATAAGCCGCTGGTTATGATTTCGTGTCAGCAGCATGGTGATGAACCTTCCGGCAAGGAAGCAGCCCTGATCGTTGCGCGTAAATTGTTGAATGAAAACTCAGACTTGCTGGATAACCTGGATTTGATCCTCGTACCCCAGGTGAACCCGGATGGCTCCGAGCTTGGCACCCGCAGAAATGCCAATGCTATGGACTTGAATCGAAACCACGTGATTCTCAGCGAGCCCGAGTCACTCGCTCTGCATCAGCTGTTTCTAAAATGGTTGCCCGAGGTAACCCTCGATGTCCACGAGTACAACGCCATCAAGGACCCCTGGATCGAAGCGGGTTTCACCAAGGATGCCGATGAGATGCTGGGTGGCGTAACCAATTTGAATATCGACCCCAATATCATTCGATTCAGCAGGGAAAGCTTCATTCCGGACATGGGAAAAGGAGTGGCGGCTGATGGCTTTCGTTTTCACCGCTACATTGTCGGAGATCCTTTCGAAGCCGGGGTGGTGCGATTCAGCACAACCGCCATCAATGACAGCCGTCAAAGCATGGGAATGTACAACAGCCTCTCATTCATCATCGAAGGCAAACGTTATGCCAACACCACCAATGAGCTGGAAAAGCGCACCAGGGGACAGGTCTCGGCCATGCTTAACTTTCTGCAGACCAGCAATCAACATGCCGCAGACATGTTAGCGATCGTGAAGCAGGCGCGTGCCACGATGGAAGACATGGATCAGAGCCATATCCAGATGGAATATTATGCGGATGCTAACCATCCTGTTCTTAATTTCCCGGTCTTTGATCTGAAGAGCTGGGAGCGTACCAACCGTGATCTCGAAAACTTCAAGCCATTGGTGAAAATCAGGAAATCTGTCTACAAACCAGCTGCATATGCATTTCCAGCCACGGAAATGAGATTGATAGAGCTCTTGAAGCGCCACCAAATTCCTTTCCAGACCCTGCAGCGTGATGACGATTTCAAAACCGAGACCTATCGTGTCCAGCACATCGTCGAGGCCATTGATGAAGAGAAGCCCACCTACTTGGTTGATGTACACAAAATAGCCCGACAGGAAACCCTGCAGTCCGGGATGATCATTGTTCCGGTTAGTGGCTCGGCTGCAAACCTGATTCCACTAATGCTGGAACCCGAGTCTACCTGGGGTATTGTTTCACCGCGCGCCACCGGCAAATACCGCTTTGCAGACTACCTCGTTGAAGGTCAGGACTACCCGGTAAAGCGTCTGCCACCACAGGATAAGCTCAACCTGGAAAAACTCGCTGAATAAGCCAAAAAAGTGGTATTGACCCACGACACAAACTGCCTGGAAACCCATGAATCAAAAAAACAGGGTTGAAAAACTCACGCCAACACTTATCCAGTCCCTGACACCACTAATGGCCCTCGCCCTTTTCCTCGGTGTGGGCTACGGGGTATTCCACCTGAATGCAGAAATACTCTTGATTGCGGCGGCCACCGTTGCCGGGATCATTGCGCTCAGGCTCGGCTATAGCTACAAGGATATTGAAAGCGGCATCATCGAGAGCATGATGAAAGGGATGCCGGCCATGCTGATTGTCATCGTAGTTGGAGCCCTGATTGGCTCGTGGATTGCCGCCGGCACCATTCCAATGCTGATCTATTACGGGCTTAAGCTAATCTCACCCCAATTCTTTTTATTGACGGCCTGCCTGGTGTCCAGCGTGGTCTCCCTGGTCACTGGCACATCATACGGTACCGTGGGCACTATCGGCGTAGCATTTATCGGTATCGCAGGCGGGCTCGGCATTCCCCTCGACCAGGCGGCAGGAGCCATCGTTGCCGGCGCATATTTTGGTGATAAATTGTCACCTTTTTCGGACACTACCAACCTGGCGCCCATAGCCGCACGCAGCAACCTGTTTGACCACATCCGTCACACACTCTGGACCACCACGCCTGCCTGGCTACTGGGGATGTTGATTTATTTTATCATCGGCATGACATCCGGAAATGACCTGCCGGCAACCATGGAGCGGGCCGAGACAATCAAGCAAATATTGAAAGACGGATTTGAATTTCACTGGTTGCTGTTGATCCCGCCCGTCATAACGCTGACTTTTGCCCTGCGCAAAAAACCGGTCATTCCGGGCATGCTGTTATCCTCGGTGGTGGCAGTTCTACTGGCTATTTTTATTCAGCATCTCGAGATGGTCACTGCGGTGACTTCAATGGTTAAGGGTGTTGTATCTTCTACCGGTGATCCCATGGTCGACAAGCTGCTAAGCCGGGGTGGGATGGTATCGATGATGCATGTGACACTGATTGCATTTTGCGCCTTTGCGTTCGGCGGCATCGTACAGAAGGCCGGCATGCTTGACGTCCTGTTGACACGCTTATTGAAAGTCGCCAATACCGTTGGCAGAATCGTCGCATCGACGGTTGCCTCCAGCATAACCGTAGCATTGATGACAGGCAGCTCCTTCCTGTCTATCCTGATACCGGGAGAACTATTTGCACCGGCTTATCGTAAATTCAACCTTGCTGCCAAAAACCTGTCCCGCACAACCGAGGACAGCGGCACGGTGATCGTACCGTTGGTCCCGTGGAGTATTGCAGGCGTATTCATGGCCGGAACCCTGGGTGTCGAAACGCTGGCCTACTTACCTTGGGCCATCATGTGCTACACCGGCTTCATTTTTGCACTGATTTACGGCTTCACCGGCTTTGCGATTGCACCACGAATCAATGAGGATGAAACCATACCGGGAAGCTGACTGCTCAGGCAGCTTTCCCATCGATGCCCTTTTTCACCCATTTTCCGGCAAGTATCAACGCCACGGGGCTTATCAGCGCGATCAGCCCATAGATCAACCACATGGTCTCGGTATTTTGTGCGCCCTCGGCCGGACAATAGATATCCATCATGCGCCCGGTGTACCAACCGGCAATAAACTTGATCATAAACCAGGGCATATTGGCAAATGCTATATAGGCGCCGGTTTGGCCTTTCGGTGCCAATTCAGCGGCATACTGTAGGAACCGGGGTTGCCAAAGGGCCTCACCGATCGAAAACAGGACCAGGTAAGCCATCAACAGCCAAAAATTGGGGCCCAGAAGGAAAAAGAATGTCGGCAGGGCCGAAACCAATGAGCCGATGATCATCATCCGGTAGACCGGCACTTTGCGTGTCATGGCAGTGATGACCGGAACACCCAGCACGATGATCAATGGATTGGAGACATTGACAATCATCTCCATGTTATTGGCCACCACCTCTGAAAAAGCACGGGTCACAAATTGTGGCATCACCAGGAACTGGTAGGCGAAAAGTGTTTGCACGGGCATGAGCGCAAAAATAAAGAACATAAAGCGTGCATTGGATAAGGGGCTGGTTTTGAACCAACCGATGACGCTTTCCATGAAGCCGTTGCTGGCAGGCGTAAGCTCATCTGAGGCGGATGAATCACCGTCTTTTTCTGCTCTTGCGGCAGACTCTGCTTCCGCCTCCCTTTCAACCTTCGGAGTAAAGAAGAACAGCAGGCCCAGCAACATCACCACGTTGACCAGAACACAAAACCACATCACCCCTTCGATACCAAAACCCTCAAAACGGAAGTTCTCTCCCAGGTCGAGGCCCGAACGAATTCGGGAAGATACAAAACCGATAAAAACGATGCCAAGATTCATACCGGCGTATAAAAGGCCATAGCCCATCGTGGCGGTTTTTTCGTCCGAAAATTTACGTACACCGGCATATGAAGCCGGCTGCATAAAGCCATTACCAGCCGCTGCAAGCAGCAGCCCGGCAAACACGACCACTATCATCGCGCTTGATTCAACCGGCAGAAAATGGGGAGCAAGAGGCAATGCCGCCCGGCCAAAAATATACAGCACCACCGACACCAGCAAGGATTTGCGCACACCGAGCTTGTCTGAGACAGGCCCAAACACGAGCATGAAGCCAGTGATCAAGGCCATGTAGGCAGAAACAATCTTGTGACCCGTATCATCGGACATGCCGAGGATGTCGTGGAAATACATGGCCAGCAAGGTCAGCATGCCAAAATAGGCAACACCATCAAGCCAGTACAGGTAATTCGTATACCAGAAGGCCCTCGGTGCACCTTTCAATTCACGGAAAGACGTAACCAGTTCAGTAAAAGGGTTGGGAATACCGGCTGGTTTATTAAAAGCGGGGTTATCGAGTTCGGGGGAATCGCTTTTGTCGGTCATGCTGGCACCTGTAATTCAAAAATGGTTTGCGGCTTTGCTCGACCCTGGATTAAGTAAGCAGGCCGATTAGATTAGCTTTGAAATCAGGGACGAAATACCACATATCAGCGCAAAGCACGCCAATATGTTGGGCAGTGCCCATTCGCTCCCACTCTTATTGGTTAGCGCTGACAGGTTAGCCTTGAAAGCTGGAACAATATATTTGCGCCATTTCAGAGGCGTGATCGTCTCCGGCCCTACCCGCCATTTTTGAGAAACCGGGTTGATGGACTCGCTGAATGTAGACGCATCAGCGAATTGAATCTCACCTTCGCCAGTGCGGATACCGACCAGGAATGCCTCATCCCAGCTTAAGTAGCGCCTGAAGCCTTCGCCATGCAGTGCTGGCGCCCAAACCATGTGCTGATCATGGCCTTCTGTCTCGGGTTGCTGATACAGCTTGCGATAGCTTCGGTTCTTACTCAGCTCGTAAAGGAAATCCATTTTCCAGCATCGCTGGTCATCTGCGCCAAACTGGTAAAACCGCCACCAAACATAAAAAAAGGCAAACCACACAGATACATAAACGACATTCTCATGCCTGATGCTTAAAAAAAAGGATTCCGGGGTAAACTCAATGCCAGCTATGAAGTATATGATTAACACGACGGACACCAGGATCAGGTTACGTCGCTGTTTTCCAAATGCCACTTGAGACATGATTTTTCTCTTTTTTATTGTCAGCCCAATTGCTTATTCGGCAATATAAACAAGCTTATAAACAGGGTTGTTAATGATACATCAAGTCACTACCCTTGTGGTCCTGTAACGGACAATTTTGCTGGAAAATTGCACAGATCAAAGGCTGGTTAACACGGGTAACCATCGCGCAAATTAGCCCCCCTCAAAATCATAAGCACAAAGCTGAACCAAGCCCTGTTTTTGTTCTATTGCCGCTTGACCAGGCAAAAATCTGCCGCTAAAAAATCAACCAGCTTGCAAACAGAACCCAGGCAATTACCAGGCTTGGGCCAAGTAAGCCAATCAACAAACCACCCGGGCGCAGATCCCGTGTTCGAATTTCACCCGTGGCATAGGCCACCGCGTTGGGTGGTGTAGACACCGGCAGTAACAATGCACAGGAAGCACTTAGCCCCAGGATCAGGCACATCTCAAGTTCACGGCCCGGCAACAGGGCA
>CALJWY010000258.1 GCA_937974465.1 uncultured Lysobacterales bacterium
GTAAGTTTTCAGGGGAGGTTCACCTCTGCAGGTGCTTGCCAGTCGGGTTTACGATGTTCAGCGACCACGTTGGTGTAGATTCCGCCACGGACGTTGAATTCTGCGGTGAGCCGCATAAAGTTTGGGTCGGTAGCTTTGACGAGGTCATCAAGCATCTGATTGGTGACGGCCTCATGGAAGGCACCTTCGTCTCGGAATGACCAGATATAGAGTTTCAGTGATTTGAGTTCAACGCATAGCTTGTCTGGCACGTATTCCAGTTGCAGGGTGGCGAAGTCGGGTTGCCCGGTTTTTGGACACAGGCAGGTAAATTCAGGCATATCAATACGGATGGTGTAATCCCTTTTTGGGTTGGGATTATCAAATGTTTCAAGTGTTTTGCTGGGTTGAGTGGTCATAATGCGAAATTTCCGAGATGAAGAGTGACAAGCGGGGGGGAAGATACTAACATTCGTCGCCTTTCTCAATGGATACCAGCCCGTTACTCAATGCACCTGAAGAAGATCAAGCTCGCAGGATTTAAATCATTTGTTGATCCGACCACAATAATTTTCCCCAAGAATCTCATGGGTATCGTGGGTCCAAATGGCTGCGGTAAATCCAATGTTATCGACGCCGTCAAATGGGTAATGGGTGAATCGTCTGCCAAGACCCTGCGCGGTGAAACCATGGCAGATGTTATTTTTAGTGGTTCCAACACACGAAAGCCAGTCGGTGCCGCTTCGGTCGAGCTGCTATTTGATAATCGCGAGGGAAAACTGGGTGGTCAATATGCCAGTTTCACTGAAATTTCCGTGAAGCGCACAGTGTCACGTGATGGTTCATCACAATACGGACTGAATGGCACGAAATGCCGCCGTCGGGATATCACCGATGTATTTTTAGGTACCGGCCTGGGGGCACGTAGTTACGCCATCATTGAACAGGGCATGGTATCTAAACTAATCGAAGCCAAGCCCGAGGAACTACGCGTTTATCTCGAAGAGGCCGCGGGTATTTCCAAGTACAAGGAACGCCGTCGTGAAACCGCCAATCGTATCAAGCACACTCGTGAGAACCTCGATCGATTAACTGACTTGCGCGAGGAGCTGGAAAAACAACTCAACCATTTAAAACGCCAGTCTGAATCTGCAGAAAAATACAAAACCTTCAAACAGCAGGAACGCCAGACAAAAGCTGAGTTATTGACACTGCGCTGGAAGGAACTGGATGACAAGGCCGGTGAACGAGAGCAGGCTATCCAGCAAAAGGAAAATCTTTTTGAAAAGGCCATTGCCGATCAGCGTGAACTTGAAGCCGCGATAGAGAAATCTCGTGCCGAGCACACAGAAGCGGGTGATGTCATGAACAAGGTGCAGGCGCGTTATTACCAGCATGGGGCCGAAATTACACGTTTTGAAGCGGCGATTAAACATACTCGTGATACGCGTCAGCAACAGCAGCAGGAACTGGAACGACTTGTACAACAATTGCAGGAAGTTCAGGTTCATGTCGAGCAGGATAAGGAAAACCTGGCCAATGTAGAAAAGCAAATGAGTGAAGGGGAGCCTCAGTTAGCCAGGGCACGGGAGGAGCAGGAAAGTAGTAAAACTCATTTGTCTAATACTGAACAGGCGATGAGTGACTGGCAGAAAAACTGGGAAACCATTAACCGTGAAAGCTCCCAGGCAACCCAGGCTGTGCAGGTTGAGACGACGCGTATTGATCATATACAACGTCATATCAATCAACAAATAGAACGCTTACAACGCATAGAAGAAGAACAAAAAGCATTGTCTGATCAAAGCAAGGATGATGAGTTACAGCAGTTGAAAGAGTTGCAGCTGGGTCTGGATGAAAGAGAAACCCGTATACAGCAGTCGCTGGAAGCTGGACTGGAAAGCCTTGCCGAACAGCGAACCACTAATGCAGAGTTATCAGCCAGACAGGACGATAGCCGCGAGGCACTGCAACAGGCGCGCGCCGAACTGGCCACGTTACAGTCGGTACAGAATGCTGCCTATGGTGGCTCCAACGAACAGGTGATGAGTTGGCTGAAGCAAACAGGCTTAGATGACAAATCTCGTTTGGCGCAAAACCTGCAAGTTGACACCGGCTGGGAACAGGCGGTGGAATCCATATTAGGACATTTTCTGGAAGCGGTATGTGTTGCGGATGAGAGTGATTACGCAAGAAAGCTGAATGATTTGATCAAAGGGAGAATTTGCCTGGTCAATGAAGCAGCATCAACAACGCATGACGCAAACGATGAACGCTTGTTGCTGAATAAGGTTAATTCGTCCAGCAATCTGTCCGGTTTGCTCAATCAGGTGTATGTGGCTGATGACCTTGAGAGTGCACTGGCAATGCGACCGACATTACCCATCGGTGCAACCGTCGTGACGGCCGAAGGTAGTTGTCTTGGGCATGGCTGGGTAAGGGCAACGGTAGAAACCGATAAGGAAGGTATTTTACAACGTGAGCAGCATATGCAGTCACTGGCTATTTCGATTGAGACATTGGAGGGCGAATATGCTGAGTTAACCGATCAGCTGGCTGCTGGTCGTGAAAAATATCAGCATCTGGAGGCCCAGCGTGATGATCGTCAAAGTGAGATCAATGCATTGCATCGACAACTTTCGGAAGTGCGCGCAGAAATTAATAGCCGTGAATCTGCGCTGCAGCAAATTACCGAACGCGTGCAACGCCTGTATGCCGATATAGAAAAAATTCAGACTGAACTAACTACAGATAAAACAGACCTGGAAACAGCGGAACAGACCCTGGCAGAGT
>CALJWY010000259.1 GCA_937974465.1 uncultured Lysobacterales bacterium
AGCGCCGATTGCGCGGGCAGCATTTTGCAGCGTGTTTAAAGTCACAGATTCGTTGTCCGGGTCGAGCAGACGATCCAGTGCAGAACGACTCGTATTCATACGCACAGCCATGGCGGACTTGGACAGGTTTTGCCTGCTCATGAATTGAGTGATTTGCCATGAAAGCACGCGCTTAATGGCGACAGACTGGCTGGATTCCAACAGGTTCTCTTCTGCCAGGAATTCATCCAGGCTGCTGCCCATATGTTTATTTTCACCGGTCATGATTTCTTCCTCTATCCAAATTTGGTCAGACGCTTTTTCGCCAGAGCCAACTCACTTGTGGGCAGTTTTTGCGATTTCTTTATGAACCCATGCAAAAGATTAATGCCTCTTTCTCCCGGGTGAACATGATTCTCGCGATGCCAGTAGAAATACGACTTCTCAATTCCCACAGCCTGGGCTCCAACTTTCCTGCTAACGGCATTCCTATCGGCCAGGCCAACTGCAAGGTATAAAGATCTTCACCAATTCGTTTGCGTTTAGCCGGATCGAATTGTCTTAGCCATTCACGGACTGGTTCCCGCCCTGAAGCCGTGCGATAGAAAAAGACTTTGTGAAAACCCTGGTTTTTCCTTCGCAACTCAAGTGTACCATATTTGGTACTTTGGTTTTGTTTCGAGCTCATCATTTGAGCTTGATTGATTGGTGACAGGGTGGATATCGGCTTTTGGATGTGATCTTTGTAGGTGAAGATGAGCCAAGAAGTTGTGGGGTCAAAGTTGTGGGGTCAGAGCCAGGTGCCAGAGGAGTTGGTTAAACACCCCAACGTGCTCTTCATTTCCCTGATCGAACTTGATGCGCACCACGTTCCACCATTCAGGTCAAAAGAGTATTTTTTCAGCAAGGAAAGACAGGACTGGATGAAGCGGTTTGAATAGACGTATTCGTGAGATTCACCAGTAAACTTGTAATTTTCGTGGTTTTAATGTAAGATATTGATCTTATTGTTTTTTTTAATACTTCAAGGAGATAGGCTATTACACTTTCCCACGGCGACCCCATTCACCACCCCCAGCATGGCATCGGCACGGTGCAATCCATTCGAAAAAGAAGTTTTTCAGGGCCTGAAGGTTCAAAGTTCGCAAAATTGTTTTTCCCCCGCGAAGGACTGAGCATGATGGTTCGTGAAAGCGAACTTGCTGATGTCATTCGAAAACCTATTGAGAAATCAGAGGCCCAAAAGGTGCTGGTACATATCGGCGAATGGATTGGATCCACAAGCGAAGAGTGGAAGACAAGAGCAAATGTGCAACAGCGGAAGCTCGATGATGGCAATCCATTCTCTCTCGCCGAGGTATATAAAGCCTTGGTCTTGAGGAAAGAAGCTGGCACCCTCAGTGGTGCAGATCGCAACCAGCTGAACAAGTCGGAGCAGTGTCTCGCAGAGGAACTGGCGGCGGCGCTTAACAAACCTTTGGGCAAAACTTGCGAGCTTATGGAGAATGCTGCTCTTAGTTGAGCAGTTCAATCAATGGGGTCAGAGCCCTTTTTCCAAGCTCAAACCAAATCCACCGCATGCCGTTTCAAATCAGCCAGCTTTACAATCCGTAAACAGGCTGCATGGGTTGCCTGCAAAACCACCATTGGCGCCACACCCGCATCCAGCGCTTCCTGCCAACGGGCGGCGCACAGGCACCATTGATCGCCGGGTCGCAAACCCGGGAAACCGAATTCGGCATGTGGCGTTGTCAGGTCATTGCCCATGCTGCGTGAATAGTCCAAAAACTCCCGGGTGACACGACAGCACACGGTATGTGAGCCCTGGTCTGCAGGTTCGGTATTACAACAGCCGTCGCGGAAGTAGCCGGTTAGCGGGTTATCGGAGCAGGAGGAGAGTTCCTCGCCCATTACGTTCAGTTTTGCATCCATGGTGATTGATTCTCAGCGGGTTGAAATAAATGGGGTCAGAGTAATGGGACAGAGTAAAACCTTGGGGCTTATTTTTACTCTGGCCCGATTACAGATTCGTTACTGATTACCGCAACGCCTTATTCCGCCGCGCAAGTAAACGTCTCGTTTACAGCCCGGCAACCGGCAGGCGGGCCCAGTTCGCGCCAAACATCAAGTATGCCCGAGCGATCGAGGTAATCGATGAAGCGCGGATCATTCTGAATGGCCTGGTAGCCTGCGCCAAACAAGCCGCCCAACGTGCTCTGATTGATGTCCCCGGGTGCACTGGCAGCAATAAGCTGCAACGCCGGCTCAGGATTCTCCAGAAAGACAGCCACACCCAAACCCAGGGTTTCTATTTGCTCATCGGTCAACTCGTCTTCCGTCAAACGACCTGAAAGTAGCTCTCCTACTAATGCCGTGACTTCGTCGTCAAACCCGAGTTCTTCCTGTGCGTAAACCAGGTGTCCAAGTGCCCCCTCGATATCACCCTGCTGGTGCCTCGCGCGGATGGCTAACCCGTAGCCGCCCGTATTTCCCAGTGTAGCGCCGTGCGTCGCTATTTCCACGACGCGATCCCAATCACCGCTTAGCGTCACACAGGATGCCAGCGCAAAATGGACATTCGGATTCTGTGGGTCCAGTTCCAGCGCGCGCTCAAGATCAGCAAGACAGCGATCACCGTAGCCCATTGTGTTGTACATCATGCCGCGCCAGTGATAGGGGCGCGGCTCCATGGGCTCCAGTTCGATGGCGCGCTCGTAATGCCGTAAGGCTTCCAATGGCGCATTCTCCCCAGCAATACTACCCAGGATCATTTCGATGCCACCGAGGTTCGGGTTGATTTCATGCGCAAGGCTGGCATGCATATTGGCCAGCGTCTGGGCAAATTCGTTCCCGACGAGATCCTTTAACATGGTGTTTAGCAAATAGGCTTCACCAAGCAGCACGTGGGCCCGCGCAAATAGTGGTTCAGCGGCCACCACGTCGATCAAGAGGCGGTTACCGGCATCCACGTCTTCGTCGTTGCGCTTGCGCAACAGGTAGCGCGCCTCCAGGAACCGGTTGTAGACATCCGGATCGATAGATTCTGACTTGACCGCCTCTCCACCCTCTCCCAGCAACTCAACCTGCAGCGCGCCACCAATGGCTTTTGCAATCTCATCCTGGATGGTGAACACATCACGCAAGGTCCGGTCGAAGGTCTCCGACCACAGGTGGCGATCAGTATCGGCGTCGATTAGCTGCGCGGTTACGCGGACCTGCTCGCCGGCCTTTCTCACGCTGCCTTCCAGCACGTAGCGCACCTTGAGCGCCGCAGCAATCTCGGGAATGGGTAATTCCTTACCCTTAAAAGCAAAAGCCGAGGTGCGTGAAGCCACAGCCATCCCCTTGACGTCAGCCAGCAGGTTGAGGATCTCCTCGCTGATGCCGTCAGCAAAATATTCATTATCGGCATCCGCACTCATGTTCTCGAAGGCCAGCACGGCCACCGATGGGCGTTGCTCCCCGGGTGCGGCTGTCACCACCTCGCGCGGTGTCGACGCCGCTGGCCCGGTCACAGTATCCAAGAAGAACCGGTCATAAACGAACAGGCCAATGGCAACCACCAGCAGAAACACGATGGCATGGTTGAGTTTCTTCGCGGTGTGCCCGGTTATCGATTGCTCGGACGCAATCTCCGACTCTTTCTTAAGGCCCTCAGGTGTTAGCTCGTAAACCCATGAAAAAACCACGGTCGGTATGAAGCCGATGAGCAGCAGTGCAACCACCGCCTTGCTCCAAACCACCGGCAACTCCAGGGCATCGACCAGCACATCGGCCACCTGTAGCACCAGCCAGCCCACTACCAGGTAAGCCAGCACCACCCGGAATACGTTCCTGCGCCTGAGTTCTTTGAATAGGTTCATATTGTCCAATCACACAAAATTGCATGGAGTATAGGTAAAAGAATCTCATAATGAAAATGCGGGCAAAGAGTACAGCGCCCAAAAAAGGGGCCGCATTCGAGTAAGTGGTTGTTCGCCGCGGGGGTGCGGCGCTTTCAAGGGCCAGATCACGACCGGCTTTGGCGGTTGCTCATACAGAGGAAAATGGATTCCGGATCAATTCCGGAATGACGGGGGGCTGGGCTGGAGTGACGGTGTCCGGAATGGCGGGGGCCTGGAATGACGGTTGTTTATGATCTGGCGAGCTCATCAAGTGAGCTTGATTCAAGGGTGACAGGATGAATATCGGCTATTAGGTGTGGTCTTTGTAGGTGAAGACAATCAATGGGCTCACCCACTACTTCGCTGACCGGCAGCGCGAGAAAAACAGTACTAAAATATAAGTATGGGGAATCAATTTGTTTCCCGATTCTCTCCGGGCTTGATGATTCCCCATGGCGGGATGATTAACAACATGGTCCAGGTTATAGCTCGCCGACTATCCATACGCTATCCATGCGGTATCGCGGCGGGTCGATCCTGTGCCATCAAGCCGATAGCTGGAGGTTGATATGAAATCATTCTTACTGATGACGGGTAGCGGTCCCGTGGTCATTCTCACCTCGCACGAGTCTGCTGAAGACAAAGCCTTGTTGGAAGCATTGCAATTGAAGGGCATCGACAAGTTTATCGATTACGAGATTCCTATTGATCTGGCCAGGGAGCGCTATGGCGGGCACTTTACTGCCGTAATCAACGACTGGCATGAAACCGATGATTTGAGGGTGTTGGATTTTAACGGTGACAGGGCGTTCAGACTTTTCAATTTTTCCGAGTTGAGTGAAGCACATATCCATGAACCCTGATGTGACGGGGTTTTGTGTTTTTGATGCTGGATGACCAGGTTATTTCGCGGGGACCTGGCGAGCGAATGGATCACGGGGCAGCGAATGATGTGCTGTTGGGCTGTGAGCGATATCGCACTGGACGGCACTTGGTCTTGACCCTGTTGTCTATATACACAGACCCATCCATTTGGGTAAGTGGAGGAATAAAAACACAAAATTAGATAGTTTTAGAATGCAGCAAAAGGAGAATAGCACCATGAAAAAAATTTTCCTGATCCCATTGTCTGGTTTGTTCTTTGTACTTGCTTCCTGCAATTTCGGCCCGAATTCAGGCCGTGGTTTCTCACTACCGGAAGGCAGCACCGATAAAGGTCGCGCAACCTTTGTCGAGCTTGAGTGCAATGCCTGTCATTCGATCGGTGATATCAAACGTGTTGCCGGGCTCGATGGCCCCGACATCAATATCAGGCTAGGCGGGCAAGTCACTGCCATCAAGACCTACGGCGATTTGATGACATCGGTAATCAACCCCTCTTACAAAACAAACCGACGCTATGTTAACCAGAACTTTGTCACCGAGGATGGCGAATCGCATATGGTTATTGATAACGAAGCAATGTCTGTTCAGCAATTGGTTGACCTGGTCACTTACCTGGAAAGCAATTATCAATACACTCCCCCGACCCGGGGCGAATATGCAATTTATCCCGTGAAGGGCCAATAAGACAAAGGCAATAAAAATGGGCAAGAGGTTCAGCCCGGCGCCCCGCTCTCCCCTTATTCAATCGAGGGGCCGGATACATTTTGTCCAGTCACTCATAAACGGGGTTTTATGAAGGGCCAGAGCCTGCAAAGTGGCAAAAACGACGAATGAGGTCGTTAGCATTTGCGTCATCAGAATAATTGAGAAAGACTATCCGGCCGTTTCTCCTGAAAAACCTGACCTCATATTATATAAATATAATATAATGCCGCATTCAAAATCTTAAGGAGAATAGTCGTGGCATACGTGGAACTGACCAAGGAGAACTTCGAAGAGGTCATAACAAATAACGACACAGTGGTCGTCGATTACTGGGCAGACTGGTGTGGTCCCTGTAAATCCTTTGGTCCAATTTTCGAAAAAGTATCGGAAGATTTTCCCAATGCCGTATTCGCCAAGGTAGATCCCGAAAAGGAACAGGAGATCGCCTCCTGGTTCAATATTCGCTCCATTCCCACGCTGATGATATTCCGCGAAAAGGTCATGGTCTTCTCGCAGCCGGGCGCATTACCCGAGGGTGCATTGCGTGATGTTGTCAGCAAGGTAGAGAACCTGGACATGGTAGAAGTCCACAAGCAAGTGGCCGCGCAGCAGGCGGAAAAAGAGAAGCAGACTCCGCCAGCCTGATCTATAAAAGGGGCCGGCTACATCTATCCCTGCGGTTGATCGCCGCTGGGGTGCGGCTCCTGCGAGGGTGGAATCGGGGCCGGCTTTGCCGTCGGCCCAAGTGGGCCTCTTGGCCAGTTTCACCGGTCTTATCCTCTGCCGCTGAGCGCTATGAACCCGGCCACGGGCTATGGCGCTTTGCGGGAATTCCATTTATTCTTATATTTCGGTCACTTGCGGGCTTGGTATATGGGCAGATTCATCAAGGACAACGCGGTACTTATTGCCGGTATTGTTTTGCCGGTCCTGCTAGTTGGTGGATTCATGATCCTCTCGCATATCCCGAAAGCCCTACTCGATCCACCCCGGTATGATTTTCTGCTGGCCGTCCACAACTATGATCAACAATTGCATCTTGGCTATGACCTGTCGCTTGATGTGAGGGAGGGCCGGCTAACTGGCAAGGCTACACCCAGGGATGGCAATAATTACTCCAGCAATCATCGGACGAGTCTTTTCCGCTACAAAGCGGATAGGGATATTTTCGAGGAGCTGGTTTTTGAGTTGCCTGAAAACCTAGATGAGTTGGAAAAGCCCAAGACCTTTCCGATTGCGGAAGTGCAGAACCTGGGTCTTGATAAGCGCTTGCAGTCGCCGGATGGATATACCTTCGAATATGTGGGCTACCGGGGTGGTGGTGGCTTGCTGGGTGCATTATTTGGCTCTGGGCGGCGCTACGAAAGCAGTTGTGTCCTGAAGAAGGAATCTGCCTATTTTGACCTGCCGGAACCCATGCCGAAAATGAAT
>CALJWY010000260.1 GCA_937974465.1 uncultured Lysobacterales bacterium
TTCATGGCAATCCGTCTCTGATTGCAATTTGTGACCCAAAAACTGGTGTATTGGTTGACGCATAAAAGACTAAAACCGATAAAGCGAGCGATTTAAGAGGCCGATTGCCTACAAGTGATTGCGAAACTTGCCAACGCATCATTTCATCGCGGTGTTGCAGAATGATGACAGCCAGGCTCTATCCTGTTTGGCTCAGTTTCTACTCGGGGGAATAATGGGATTATCACTTGTGCACAGCAGGGGATGCGCGGGCGTAGAAGCGCCATTGATAATGGTAGAGGTTCATCTCTCTGCCGGGTTACCCAGCCTGCACCTGGTTGGCTTGCCGGAAACTGCGGTGCGGGAATCCAAGGACCGTGTCAGGGCTGCGCTAATCAACTCCGGCTTTAAGTGGCCGCAAAGCCGGATCACTATTTCGCTGGCTCCGGCTGAGCTACCCAAAGAGGGCGGTGGCTTTGACCTGCCCATAGCATTGGGCATCCTTGCAGCTTCAAATCAAATCCCCACCACTGCGTTTGCGGACACCGAGTTTCTTGGTGAACTGTCGCTAAATGGGGAGTTACGCCCGGTACGCGGGGTCCTGCCCGCTGCGATCAGGTCGCGTGACTGCCAAAGAACGCTCATTATCCCTTCCGGAAACGCAGCTGAGGCAGCGCTGGTGGAGGGTGGAGAGAAGTATGGTGGCGACTCGCTGCTGCAAATTGCAGCCTGGCTGAAAGGACTGCAACAACTGCAAAGATGTGAACCCGCATTCCGGGAGGAGCCCAATGCCCTGCCTGACCTGTGTGAGGTAATTGGGCTCCCCGGACCAAAACGCGCACTGGAAGTCGCGGCTGCCGGTCAACACAACCTGCTTATGATCGGTCCACCCGGGACCGGAAAAACATTGCTGGCTTCGAGATTGCCTGGAATCCTGCCACCAATGACAGAAAGCGAATCCCTGGATACCGCCGCTATTTCATCGGTGAGCCAGGCGGGACTGGACCATCATAGCTGGGGAATACGGCCGTTCAGGACACCCCATCACTCATGCAGTAGCGTAGCCCTTGCAGGAGGCGGTGCGCGGCCGAGGCCCGGGGAAATCTCCCTGGCCCATAACGGGGTATTGTTTCTCGACGAGCTTCCGGAGTTTGGCCGGCATACGCTTGAAATTCTGCGAGAGCCGATGGAGTCCGGCCGAATTGTTATCTCACGCGCCGCCAGGCAATCCACCTTCCCGGCCCGCTTCCAGCTCATCACGGCGATGAATCCCTGTCCGTGCGGCATGGCCGGAGATGACAGTGGTCGCTGTCACTGCAGCGCCGAGCAAATCCAGCGTTACCGTAACCGGGTTTCCGGACCATTACTGGACCGTATCGACATCCAGGTAGAGGTGCTCAGACCAAAAAGGTCTATTTTGAGCAAGTCAACAAACACTGCTGAAAGTTCGTCAGACATACGCAGCCGCGTCATAAAAGCACGACACGCCCAGCTTCAGCGGACTGGAAAAGTGAATGCATTATTAAGTAGCTCAGAGCTTGCAAAATTTTGCGAAATAAAAGGTGATACGCTGGAACTCCTGGAGCAGGCTGTGCGGCAGCTGTTTCTGTCACCCCGCGCCTGTCATCGCATCCTGAAAGTCGCACGAACTATTGCGGACTTGGACTCCAATCAGAAAATCAGCACACAACATGTCGCAGAAGCCATTGCATTCAGGCGTATAAATACCCCGGAGAACAGGCTCTGAATCAGAAATCGACTTTCACATAACTTATACCGATTGCAGTCGTCGTCAGGAGTGATAAGCTTGTGCCTGTGTATCACTTTTTATGATGGAAGCATCGATAACTTGGCTGAGCGTGAACTGCAAACCCTAAGAACCCTGATCGTGGATGACGAGTCCCTGGCGCGTCGGGGGTTAACTCATCGCCTGAATGGCATCAGCGATATCGAGATCGTTGGTGAAGCCTGTAATGGCCGGGAAGCTCTACAGCTAATCAAAGAGAAACAACCCGATCTCGTCTTTTTGGATATCCAGATGCCGGGAATTGGTGGTTTTGAAGTGATTCAACAGCTGGACATCAAGACCATGCCCATCATTTTATTCCTCACGGCATATGATGAATATGCCGTGCGTGCATTTGAGGTCAACGCGCTTGACTATATTCTGAAGCCGATCGATGAAGATCGCCTTCATCAAGTGCTGGAAAAAGTCCGGGCCAACCTGAGCCAGAAACGCGCGCTGAACCAAAAACGATTGTTGCTCAAGCTGGCCAGTGACCTGAGTGGTGAGACCATCAGCAGCATCGAAGAACTTGCGGGCAAAGACGTTTCGGGACTGGTGCAAAAGGAGCCCTCACGCCTGGAAATCAAGGATGGCGGCCGCACCACCTGGGTCAACCAGGGCGATATCGAGTGGATTGACGCTGCCGGCGATTATATGTGTGTGCAAGCTCTCGGCGTCACCTATATCATGCGCAAAACCATGAAAAAACTGGAAAAGGAACTGGACCCGTCCATCTTGCAGCGCATCCACCGGTCCACCATTGTTAACATCCACGAGGTGCGGGAAATGGAGTCGCACATCAATGGTGAGTATTTCCTGACCCTGGAGTCCGGGCACAAGGTTAAGCTATCCAGGACCTACAAAGACAAGCTGAAACTCTTCAAGTAACGGAAGCCGGCACCGGCTTTGCAGATTATGTTTAAGAGAAGGTGAGACCGGCAACTGGCCGAAAGTCTGGCCTGGGCCATCAACGTTATGCCGCTGGCGCAGCGATACGCAAAAGCGGCTCCTCCCGCACGAGTAACGAAGCACTGTGGATCAACATTTCCAGAGCTGCCAAGCAGGGAGGAAAATTGTCCGGGTAGTACTTCTTCGCTTTATCTTGCAAATCCAACCATTCATCGCACATCGTTACTAAGGGCACAACCATGCCGTGCGCCCGGCGTCCAAAATGTGAACCATGATGAACGCACTTTAAAAGCGATTTTGTAACGTAAAGGTGACTCAGTGCGTCAAAGATATGGAAACCAGCCAGATTGGATTTTCGAATAAGCAAGGCCGGGGCATTTTCTCCCTGATCATCGTCTGACCGACGTTCCCGGCCCTGCTTCAGCCGCCCCCGCTGTTAGCCCTCTTTCGGCGCGGGGCGGTTTTTTATTTGCCCGGAGCACAATATAACCATCGCCGGGCTTTTCATCCTGGCTTTGCTAATTGATACCTGCACCATGAAACCAGTTTTCGAGTATGACCTGCGCAGCCAGCGCATCTTTCAGCGCAGCATCTTTGCGACGCATCCCGCCCGTTGCCCGCGCGTCGATGAATCGTTGCTCTGCGCTGAGTGAAGTCAGGCGCTCATCCTCGAACAGGACAGGTATACCAAAACGACCGTTGAGTTGACGGCCAAACTTATGTGCAGCCTTTGACATCTCGGTTTCGCCGCCATCCTCAGCCAGCGGCAGACCAACGACCAGGGCGACGGGCTTCCACTCGTTGATGATTCCGCTTATCGCTTGCCAATCCGGCTTCGTCGTGAAGGCAACAACCGCAAGCGCATTGGCGGTGGCGGTCAATGTCTGGCCTACCGCAACCCCGATACGCCGATGGCCAAAATCAAATGCAAGCAGGGTTCCTGATGGTTTTGCCTTCTCATCAGGCATACCCACCAACCCCATGCAGGTCGTTGATGTTGATACCGAGTTTCCCGACTGCTTGTGTCCACCGGTTCTGCAAGTCGGTTTCAAACAGGATTCCCTGGTCTGCGGGCACGGAAAGCCAGGCATTTTGCCGCATTTCAGATTCAAGCTGACCATCGCCCCAGCCGGCATAACCAAGCGCAATCAGGAATTTTTCAGGTCCCTCGCCGGCGGCTATGGCAGAGATAACATCGCGCGATGTTGTCACCATGATGTCGTCATTGATTTTTATACTGGAGTCAAAGCCATCGACAGGTGTATGCAGGACAAAGCCGTGGTCCGGACTGACGGGGCCGCCCTCAAGCACGCTGATGGATGAAATCTCCTGGTTTTCACAGGAAATATTGAGCTGAAAAAATAGCTCACCCAGGGTGAAATCAGATTTACGATTGATGGTAATGCCAATCGCGCCCTCTTCATTGTGTTGACATAACAGCGTGACACTGCGTGAAAAATTAGGATCGGCCATGGCGGGCATGGCTATCAACATTTGTTGCTGCAGGTAACCACTGACAACGTCTTTTGGATTATCACTCATAGGTCAAATATTAACCCTGTTGTTAAGCTTTTCAAGGCAATCAAACTAGTTTAGTCCCTTGAAATCCCGTGAGAACCGCCAGGTGCGCGTGATGTGTAAAACATCAACAGAGGAATTGATATGCTCCGGCAGCGGCGAGTAGGGTCCGGCCAACCGGACGATTCGGGTCGCGGCCTGGTCCAGCTGGGTTAATCCCGAACTGCGTTGTATATCGATACTTTCGACACTGCCGTCGCTTTTGATGCCGACGGTCATGACCAAATCACCCACGAGTTTCAGGCGCCGTACCTCTTCCGGGTAATTCAGGTTCCCCACCCGCTCAACCTTGGCCACCCAGGCCTGCATATAAGCAGCATACTCGTACTCCCGTGTGTTGGCAGAAATCCACTTTCGCCTGGGCAGCTTGGATTGCGACTCCCGGTCACGTTGAATACCGGGCTGCAATTTTGCCATGCTCATACTTTCCTGCATCAACTCGGCAGCGCTAGGGAGCGGCGGTTCGGGCTGCTCAATGGCCGTGATCTGTTGGGTGAACTCAGAGTTTTCATCCTCGAGCAGTATCTGCTCTCGCGCCGCATCAGCGACGCTGGACACCTGCTCAGCCTGGTCAAGCTGGTCCATGCCTTCGACGGTGCCCGGTGAAGTGCCGGTGTTCTCCTGCGCCGGCCTGCTGGCCTCGGTAGATTCACCGCCACCCTGCTGGGAAGCTTGTGCCAGGAAGTCTGCCTCGTCAGGTTGCTTTTCGGAACGCCAATTCACCAACACCACTTCCAGGGTGGCCAGCGGTTGTGTGATGGGTTTGAAATCGAGCACAAAACCGACCCCGAGCAATACCGCTGCATGCAAACCAAGCGCCATCAGGATACTGACAGCAAACCGGTCATTGCTGGTTTCGATCGTCTGCATTATCTTTTCAGCTTGGCCTCGGCTGCATCAAATAACTGTCCTGCGATATTCAGGCCAAACTCCTTGTCCAACTCGCGAATACAGGTTGGGCTGGTCACATTTACCTCGGAAAGCCAGTCGCCAATCACATCCAGACCGGCAAACAGAATGCCGCGGCGTTTCAATTCGGGCGCGACCTGCGAACAAATCCAGCGATCGCGCTCACTGAGTGGTACGCCCTTGCTGCTGCCGCCCTTGGCAAGGTTGCCACGGAAATCGCCTGCTCCAGCGAAACGTGCCAGCGCATATGGCACCGGTTCACCATCGACCATCAGGATGCGCTTATCACCCTGGGATATTTCATCGATATAGGTCTGTACCATCACGGGCCTGGTGTTGTGGCGGGTGATGGTTTCAAGAATGACATTCATGTTCATATCATCACTACTGACCTGAAAAATTGATTCGCCGCCCATGCCATCCAGGGGCTTGACCACACAACGTCCGTGTTGCTCGACAAAGTCTCGAAGCCTTCCCGACTCAGAGCTGATCATCATCGGTACACAGCACTGCGGAAACCTGCTGATGAAGAATTTCTCATTGGCATCACGCAGACTCTGTGGCCTGTTGATGACCAGGGTGCCCGCATTCTCGACCAACTCCAGCATATAGGTGGCATAGATATAGTTCATATCGAAAGGGGGATCCCGGCGCATCAAGATAACATCCAGCTCATCCAGGGCATGATTACCCAGGGGCGTCAGGCTAAACCAGTCAGTGGTATTGTCCCGTACAACCAGCTTTTGCATGGATGCAAATACCCGGCCATCCTTTACGAACAGGTCGCCGGGTTCCATGTAAAAAATTTCATGACCCCGCCGTTGCGCTTCCAGCAGCATGGCGAAGCTGGAGTCCTTGTATGTTTTGATGTCTTCAATAGGGTCCATGACCACACCGGTTTGCAGGTTTCCTGACACGGGCTTAGTGATTTCAGACATAACGTTTTCCATTCGGGTAATCCTCTATTATCAGGTGCAGACCGGTCCGATTCCAGCCATACACGACCCCAAAATGACGAAAAATTGCCGTCCCCGGGTGATCATTACATCGCCCGCAGGGATGAAACAGAGTGGAAACCACCCTTTTCTACGAGTAAACTAATCGAACGACACCAGAATGAGAGGGGACGTTTTGGCCTCATTGCGCCGTTGACATGCAGTGAAAGGAATCATTGTTAGCAACGGATAACCAGGGAAGGAATTATGAGCCAGGAACAATTAAACACGACAGATAGCGACGCCGAGCAAACTTCTGCCGCAAAGAAAGTTCGCATATTGGTGGTTGACGATAGCGCTACCATTCGCCGCTCAGCTGAAACCATGCTGGCCAAGGAAGGCTGTGAAGTCATCACTGCCGAAAACGGCTTCGAGGCATTATCCAAAATCACCCGGCACAAGCCCGACCTTATTTTTGTCGATATCATGATGCCACGCCTGGATGGTTACCAAACCTGTGCGATTATTAAGAACAATGCAGAATTTCGCGACACACCCGTGGTCATGCTTACCAGTAAAGATGGTTTGTTCGACATGGCACGCGGGAGGGTT
>CALJWY010000261.1 GCA_937974465.1 uncultured Lysobacterales bacterium
TTAAGCCGTCTACTACAAATTTATTATGGACTACTTCATGTTTTACATAGATTGGCGCACCAAAAATATCCAGCGCTCGATTAACGATTTCTATTGCCCGGTCAACACCGGCGCAGAAACCACGTGGATTGGCCAGTTGAATTTCCATTAATCTGCCGCTGGCTCCACTTTTCGGGTTGATACAAATAAACCATCCAGCAGTAACAATATGACACCACAGGTTATGGCTGAATCTGCCACGTTAAACGCGGGCCAGTGCCATGTTTTATAGTATACATCAATAAAATCAACGACATAACCATTAATTATACGATCAATAAGGTTGCCCACCGCGCCACCGATAATAAGACCCAGTGCCGCTGCGGTTAACTTTTCCTCAGCCGGCAAGCGCAGCAACCAGACAATCAGCACCAGCGTGACCACCGATGCCAGGCCTGTAAACAACCAGCGCTGCCATCCTCCCGCATCGCTCAGGAAGCTGAACGCAGCACCGTAGTTATGTGCGAGTGTCATATTGAGCCACGAAGTCAATTCCACCGGGCGATAGAGAGTCAGCGCATCAGACGCTATTTCTTTTGTCCAGAGATCCAGTACAACAATCACACATGACATCATCAACCAGGCAAAAGCCTGCTTATTGCGAAATGGAAGCCTGGGCTCTGTCTGCTGATTCGTCATCATCAGGCGAGCCTGCGCTCTTCGCCGTCACCGGCCACGTTTTCGATACACCGTACGCACAATTCGGGATGTTCATCTGATCGGCCCACGTCCTCGCGCTGATGCCAGCAACGAACACATTTTTCATCCGTGTTCTTTTCAATCCAGACCCGGTAACCCTGCGCCTCGTAACAATCCACAGGCGCCGCAACCTCGCCGGACTCAACCGTGGCTTCGGATACAATCAGGATGAAACGCAATTCGTCACCCCATTTGTCCAGGAACTCGCGGCATTCATCGGAAAGCGGCTGAACACGAACGGTAGCCTCCAGTGAACCGCGGATGATCTTGTCCCGGCGCAAGGGTTCTATAGCCTCGTTGACGGTGTTGATCAAAGACATGGTTTCCTGCCAGAAAGCCTGGTCATAATGTGGATCATCCAGACCAAACAGACCTTCGTACCATTCACTCATGAACACACTGTCTTCGCGCTCGCCCGGCATCACTTCCCAGATTTCCTCGGCGGTATAGCTTAGAACCGGAGCAATCCACCGCACCAGGCTTTCCAGTATGTGGTACATAGCCGTCTGCGCTGAACGGCGTGGCACACTGTCAGCCCCGGTGGTGTACAGGCGGTCTTTCAACACGTTCAGGTAGATGGCGCTAAGTTCCAGTGCACAGTAATTATTGATCTTTTGATAGACCTGCATGAACTGGTAGTCATCATAGGCAGCGCTGATTTCAGCCTGCAATTGACGGGCCCTGTCCACGGCCCAGCGGTCAAATGGCAGCATATCAGCCGGAGCCAGTGCATCAGCAGGCAGGAATCCATCCAGGTTACCCAGCAGAAATCTCGCCGTGTTGCGAATTCTGCGATAGGAGTCTGAAACCCCTTTGAGGATTTCATCAGACACCGTCATTTCTTTTCGATAGTCGGCAGCCGCCACCCATAACCTGAGCACATCTGCACCAAGGGAATTCATAACCTTTTGTGGCGCGATAACATTGCCCATTGATTTGGACATTTTCTTGCCCTCGGCATCAACGACGAAACCGTGGGTCAGCACCTGCTTGTATGGTGCTTCACCATGCATGGCCACCGAGGTCAGTAATGATGACTGGAACCAGCCCCTGTGCTGGTCAGATCCTTCCAGGTAAAGATCGGCTGGCCGTCTGAGCTCTGCCTCTTTATCCAGCACGCAGCGGTGACTGACACCTGAATCGAACCACACATCAAGAATATCCCTGACCTGGATGTATGCGGACTCATCCACACCCATACGCTGATAAATATCATCTTCGTACCAGCAGTCGATACCGTGTTCCTCGATCAGATCGGCCGCCTTGTACATCAGCGCGCCGGTGTCCGGATGTGGTTTCTCGGTCACCCTGTCGACAAACAGTGTAATCGGTACTCCCCAGGTCCTTTGCCGGGAAATACACCAATCGGGACGGCTCTCGATCATGCCGGTGATACGCTCTTCTCCCCAGGAGGGAACCCAACGCACATCCTTGATGGTCTGCAATGCCCTTGCTCGCAAACCGGCCTTATCCATATCGATAAACCACTGCGGGGTAACCCTGAATGCCGTCGGTGTCTTATGCCGCCAGCAATGCGGGTAACTGTGTAAGAATGGCTCGTGGTGGAGCAATACCTGATTGCTTTCCAGCAACTCGACAACATCCTTGTTGGCACTCCAGACAAACTTCCCGGCAAACAACTCCGTATCTGGCAGGTACAGACCATTGGCACCAACAGGATTCGTAATTGGCAGGTCATATTGTTTGCCCACCATGAAATCTTCTTCACCGTGACCAGGGGCGGTATGCACGGCACCGGTACCGGCATCCGTGGTTACGTGTTCACCCAGGATGACGGGTACCTGTTTATCATAAAACGGGTGGTTAAGGGCCTGGTGTTCAAGCAGCGCACCCTTGCAGGTACCGAGCACCTCGGTTTCAGTCATGCCTATGCGGCTGGCAACACGGTCTTTTAAGTCATCTGCCAGCACGATGGCCAACGTGCTTTCCCGCCAGTTTCCCTTCACCAACACATAATCAAGGTCTGCATGCAGGGTGACCGCTTCATTGGCCGGCAGCGTCCACGGGGTCGTGGTCCAGATCGGGATGCCCACTTCAGCATCCAGTGATTCCACGCCAAACGCGGCGAGCACTGCGCCTTTATCCACCGCGCTGAACAGCACATCGATGGCCGGTGATGTTTTGTCCTGGTACTCAATTTCGGCCTCTGCCAGGGCAGAGCCACAATCGAAACACCAGTTGACCGGCTTAACGCCCTCGTCCAGGTGCCCGCCTTCAATGATCTTCGCCAATGCACGCACCATGTCAGCTTCATAGCTGAACTTGTTGCTGGCATAGGGTGTATCCCACCTGCCGAGAACCCCCAATCGTTTAAAGCCATCACGCTGTATGTCGATCTGGCGGTCGGCATATTCACGGCACTTCTGCCTGAAAGTGCGGGCATCAACTTTGCGGCCAACCTTACCAACCTTCTTTTCAACCTGGAGCTCAATTGGCAAACCGTGGCAATCCCAACCCGGCACGTAGGGGGACTGAAACCCGGCCAACAAACGTGACTTGATCACCATGTCTTTCAGAATCTTGTTGACCGCATGACCGATATGGATATCACCATTGGCATAGGGAGGGCCGTCATGCAGGATAAACCGTGGCCGCTCAGCAGTATGCGCCTGAATGCGCTCGTAAAGCCTGCTCTGTTCCCATTTTTTCAACATCACGGGTTCACGATTGGCCAGGTTGGCCT
>CALJWY010000262.1 GCA_937974465.1 uncultured Lysobacterales bacterium
ATGCTACAGGAAGCCATGGCGAAACTTCCTGCGAGCGCGAGCGTCGAGACCGAGAATGATCCCGATGATGCGCCCTATCTATAAAGGGTAAATTTACAAATTAAAAAGCCCTGCCCAGGGTGTCCAAGGAATTGCCCACCACTCCAGAATAGGGTTTCCTCCGTCGATCAGACCTGACACGGAAGACCCCACACCTGCGCCTGCGATTACAACAATACCCGGCCTCACTCGCCGGGAAAAGGCGCCACTATGACAGCAGCCAACTGGAGAGAATGATGTCTGTTTAGCAGTTAAGGCTCAAAGTTAGAATGTTGCGGCATTCAACCACATATGGGTCACAATGCTCGCAATGTAACCAAGCGCTATGGCCCAGATCCACTTAACGTGTGCAAAAAACGTATAGATACCCCTCGCTTGCCCCATCACGGCGACTCCCGCAGCAGAGCCTATCGATAACAACGAACCGCCAACCCCTGCAGTCAATGTTACGAGTAGCCATTGACCATGGCTCATATCCGGGTACATCTCCAGCACGGCAAACATGACAGGTATGTTGTCCACGATAGCTGATACAACACCAACCAGGATGTTAGCCGTTGTCGGCCCCAGCCCTCCGTATATCAATTCGGATCCGACTATGAGGTAACCAAATGCTCCCAGGCCACCAACGCACATGATGATGCCATAGAAAAATATCAGGCTATCCCACTCAGCACGCTGTAAATTACGGTAAATATCGTATGTCCGTCGAGTGGGTTTTGACGCTTTTTTGGCCTTGGATTCGACGGCTAGCGCGGCACTCATGAATGAGGCTTTATCGAGGTATAGAAATCGTTCATCACGACGCTGCAGGTAAAACCCAAACATCTTCAGGAAACCCAGTCCGGTCATCATTCCGGCGACCGGCGGAAGGTGCAGAACATTGTGTCCTATGACTGCCATGGTAATGGTTAACAGGAACAACCCTACCACGACCAATGCGCCGTGTTTCAGCCTTGCCCTCGCCGCCAGGGGTTCGGGCTTGACCTTCGGAACAGCAAAATACAGTATCGAACCCACGATCAACCAGTTCACTAGCGCCGGTACAAACAGGGCAAAAAATCCGGTGAAATCAATAATTCCCTTTTGCCAGACCATCAGGGTCGTAATGTCGCCGAACGGACTAAAGACGCCCCCGGCATTGGCGGCAACAACAATATTAATGCACGCAATGGCGATAAATTTGGTATTGCTACCACCCACAGAAATTACCACGGTGGCCATTAGCAGTGCAGTCGTTAGATTATCAGCGATCGGCGAAAGAAAGAATGCAACCAGGCCCGTTAGCCAGAATATCTTGCGGTACGAAAAGCCCTTGACTACCAGCCAATCACGCAAGATCTCAAATACTCCCCGCTCCTCCATCGTGTTGATGTAGGTCATGGCTGCGAGCAGGAATAGAAAAAGTTCCGCAAATCCCAACAGATCATGTTTGAATGCCACTCCGGCACCCAGGGGATCTCCCTGCTGAACATAGGCGATAGCCACCAAAAACCAGATAAACCCAGCTGCGACCAGCATCGGCTTTGATTTACGTAGTCGTATCCTTTCCTCGATGACAATCAAGATATAAGCGGCAAAGAAAATCGCTAAGGCAAGCAATCCCAACCAGGATCCGGTAAGGTCCATATCAGCGCCCGGCGCAGCATTCATTGCCAAAACGTCTGTTGGTAAAAAGATCACAGAGAAAAGCAGCAGGGTCCGGGTAAGAATTGACTTAATCCGGTTTTCAGAAATAGTCATTAAAATTTGTTATCCGTATGCTATTGGTGTGTTTTCCGCAGGTTGGACAGAGCTGGTTGAACCAGCGTCCGCATCGCAACCACCAGGACTGCACTACCTACAAAAATCATTACGTCGGCGATTTGCAGCGCCAATAAAGGTAAACTCTCTGAACGCTGAAGCATTTACCTCAAGGGCGATGCCCGTCCCGAGAAACCTGGTGGCATCAACGTCAATTAATTTTACAAACCCGACGATACCACCAAGTGCTGCCAAACCAATTGGCAACCAAGGATGCTCAAAACCTATTCCCGCCACAAATGCGAAAATAATTGCAAGAACAAAAAGCACCTGCCCGATTTGTTGCATGTGTTTATCCTCTCGCTGATTTAGAGGCCTTGACGTAATGTAGAAATTAAAAAGGTTACATTATCATAATATACGACATTATTGTCGCCTTATAATGATCGTGTTTTTGTTTGCATGGTACATTCAATGGTCAAGAATAAAAGAATTGAATGGTGGACTTTTTTCAGTAACAACGCGCATGCCCTTGTATGATGCACGCGCCATAACCGACGATGCAGAAAATAGCATTTCAGACAGGCATAACCGAGCTTGCGGTGCAAAGAATGGCGAAAAGACCGTTAGGAGTTAGCGTTTTGACAAAAAAAAGAATGGGCGAAACAACCATACAATGGACCTTAACCAGCAACAGAGACACTCGATGAAGTCGCACAAATCAAATGGTGAATGTATCTGCCTGATCGATCGTCAATCTGATGAGACCGGGTCGTCATGACGATTAGCTCTTCCATGATGGATGGGTTATTGCTGCTACTTGGCTTGGCCGTGCTCGTCAAAGGGGCTGGTTTCTTGGTGGAAGGCGCAGCAGCGATCGCAAGTCGAATGGGCATTTCAGCCCTGGCCATCGGCCTGACCGTTGTCTCACTTGGAACCTCCATGCCGGAACTTCTGGTGAGCCTCATGTCCGGCTTGCAGAACAAACCCGATCTGGCAATTGCCAATGTTATTGGCAGCAACATCGCCAATGTGCTTCTGGTACTTGGTTTCGCGGCGATAATTCGTCCGCTACAGGTCCGAAACTCTACTGTGGTATCAGAAATTCCGTTTTCGCTAAGCGCAGCATTACTGCTTGGTTTTCTTGCCAATGCGCATCTATTTTCAGAAAAGGCTGAGTTGAGCATCAGCCGCTTGGACGGTGCAATACTGTTGTTCTTTTTTCTCCTGTTCATGCTCTATGTTTACAAAAGCTCGGAAACGAAAGAGAGTCCGGTGCGCCAGGTTGAATCTTCAGGACCAACAGCACGAGCAATCACTTTAATCGTGACAGGGGCTTTGGGTTTGTATTTCGGCGGACAGTGGGTCGTCGATGGAGCAGTCGGCCTGGCGCAGGGTTGGGGGGTTAACGATGCGCTAATCGGTCTTACTATTGTCGCCATTGGAACATCCAGCCCGGAATTGGTGGCTTCATCAGTAGCCGCTTATCGTAATCAAAGTGATATTGCCGTCGGCAACATTATCGGCTCTAACATATTCAACTTGTTGTGGGTCCTGGGGTTCACTTCCAGTGTTGTTGAGCTGCCGTTTGATGTCATCAGCAATACCGATTTGATGGTGGTAATTGGATCAAGCGCTATGGTGATTCTTGCCCTGGTGTCCAGTCGCATCAATACCGTGACACGGACACACGGAATCGTATTCGTTTTGTTGTATGCCGCCTACCTGGCATACGTGGTGATGCGCGGATAAACGCGCACAAATCATGTGGGATCGAATCCATGTTCATTGGTAATGCTCTTCAGAATGTTCTTTACTTGTGGAAACCATCCTGACACCAAGTACGCATGACCGAGAGAAAAAAAAGATTACTTGAACACCTGCCTGCGGCATTCAAGCTGGTTCTGAGCGTACTATTACTGTCGCTCGGTATCCTTGGCTGGCTCCTGCTACAGCAGGACGATAGGCTGCAGCAGGAACGATACCAGGAGCGGGTCGGGTTGGCAGCAGACAGGTTGACCCAGGCGCTTGAACGGCGAGTGATATCGATACGCGGGCGACTCGAAAAGATGACCGTAGACTTGGTTCAAAGCACGGATGAATTGCCTGCAGACCTGAATGCGCATCGAGGGCCCTGGGTCGCGATCCACCTGAGTCATGACCGGCTTGAAGCCCAACCTCCAGAGTCGTTGCACTACGTTCCGCCGGGCTATGAGCATAAGACTTCCAGGGCTCCCTGGGCCGAGGCTGACCGCCTGGAGTTCGCGGATCGCGACCCGGCAGGTGCGCAATTGCTTCTCGAAACCATGCTGTCATCGGCAAATGCGGATGAGCGAGCCGGTACGCTCGCCCGATTGGGCCGCATTCGACAGCGCCTGGGAGATATTCCCGGCTCACTGGCGGCCTACGCCGAGCTTGCAAAAATGACCGGGCACTACGTGGAAGCGGTGCCGGCTACATGGTTGGCTCACTACGCACGCTGCGCTTTGTGGGAAAATGAACAAGACTCCGCCATGTTCGCAAATGAGCTTGTCAAGTTGATGGGCCTGCTGCGCAAAGGTGGCTATCCCGTTAGCCGGGCCACCTACACATTTTATGCCCGGGCTTCGAATGAATGGTCGAAGTCAATTTCACCTCTAGCCGAACCACTGCCACTTGACTGGCCAGTCTCAGATGCCCTGAGTGCGCTTTCGTTCAGTTATTCAGAGTGGCAAAACGGCCTCGGTGAGCCATCAGGCTTTAGCATCATCGGCGACGCGCCCAAACGCCAGGCCTTGCTCTGGCGCACGGTTCAGTCGAGTTTTCTGGGAATCGTCGTGCCATTGGAGAAGCTGGCAGGCGAGACAGTTTCCGAGCTGCGCGAGGCGCTCTCGGACAATGGTATCGGATGGCAAATCAATGATGGAACTGGCAGCGAGTTGATCTCTGGCGGCGGGCCGGCATCGGGCGTCCAGACCAGTCAAACGCTGGACTTCGGCAATACCACCCTTGTGGTGAATGCTTACCAGACGCAAGCCATGTTGCCACAACCTGTTGATCAGATGCGGCGCCAGTTGCTGCTGTGGGGGTTGTTCCTGGCCTTGATCATGGTCATCGCCGGCACATATTTCCTGGCCCGAACTTTGCGTCGCGAAGCAGAAATTGCGGCCCTGCAGGTTGAATTTGTTTCTGCCGTCTCGCATGAATTTCGCACGCCATTAACATCTATCCGCCAGCTAACCGAGCTACTTGGGTCGGGCCGAATTCGCGATGCCGAGAAGGTTTCGGAGTACTATCGCGTGCTCGACCGCGAGTCGGCCAGGCTCCAAAGGATGGTGGAAGACCTGCTCGATTTCGGCCGCATGGAGGCCAATGCCAAACCCTATCGACCTGAGCGTCTCGATCTACCGCAGCTGATGCAAGAGGTTATCGCTGAATTCAGCACCGAACGACGCTTGGCAAGTGGCGCAATCCGCTTGCAGTCCGTCGAGCCTATTGCAGTAACCATAGATCGTGAGTCACTGGTCCGAGCCCTATGGAACCTGCTCGACAATGCGGTCAAGTACTCTGCGATCGAACCCGACATTACAGTGCGCATATTCCGTTCCGGCGGACTAGCCAAGCTCGAGGTCAGTGACCGCGGTGTAGGCATTGAAGAGGCTGATAGAGAACGTATTTTCGAGAAATTCGTTCGCGGCACAGCAGCAGCTCGCACTCGGGCCAGGGGCACAGGGCTTGGTTTGGCGATGGTGCGCCAAATCCTTGCTGACCAGGGCGGCACCATAGAGGTCTCAGGTGCAAACGGCACCGGCGCCACTTTCACCATCACTCTCAATATGACAGAAAAATCATGAATACTCGCATACTCATCATTGAAGATGATCCCGCCATTGGCATGGCCTTGCGCGACGATCTCGAACTAGAGTCCTACGAGGCAGAATTATGCTGTGATGGCGAGGAGGGTTTGCGGAAGGCTCTCACGGAGACTTTTGACCTTGTGTTACTGGATATCGGCCTGCCCGGCAAAAGCGGCTTGGATGTGTGTAGGGAAGTACGGGTGGGTAAACCTGATTTACCAGTAATCCTTCTGACCGCGAGGTCTTCCGAGGCTGAGAAAGTCCTCGGCCTGGAAATGGGTGCAGACGACTACGTCACCAAACCGTTCAGCCCACTCGAGTTGCGCGCTCGGATCAAGGCCCTGCTACGAAGGTCTGCGCGCAATGAGCCGCCAAGCCAGGCCTTTGGCGAGTTCGAGGTAGATTTTCATCGCATGGAATTGCGCCATGGCGAGGCGGTGATTGATATAACCGCCCTTGAGTTCAAACTGTTGAGTGCATTCCTGAACCATGCAGGTCGCGTATTGAGCCGGAACCGCCTTCTCGACCTGGTCTGGGGTAGCAACGCGGTGATGACAGATCGTGTGATCGACACGCACGTGGCCAATTTGCGTAAAAAACTTGGTGCTGGAGGCAGCCACATCGTCAGTATCAGGGGTATCGGTTACCGGTTTGATCAGTGAATTGTCAGGAAGCCCTGACAAACACTGCACGCAATCTCCATCCCCCGCTCGTCGCGCTCTCATAGACTAGGTCCAGAATAAT
>CALJWY010000263.1 GCA_937974465.1 uncultured Lysobacterales bacterium
GGTGCGTAGAAGGTCCAGCCGAATGCCGGGGCGCCGCCTTCCATGAAGAAGGTGCTCAGCAGCATGGTGCCGGCAAACGGGAGAATCCAGAAACTCCAGTTGTTCATGCGCGGCAGAGCCATGTCCGGCGCGCCTACCATCATCGGAACCAACCAGTTCGCAAAACCAACCCAGGCTGGCATGACTGCACCAAACACCATGATCAGTGCATGCATGGTTGTCATCTGGTTGAAAAAGTCAGGTTCCACAAGTTGTAAACCAGGCATGAATAATTCTGCGCGTATCACCATCGCCATGGCGCCGCCTATGAAGAACATCAGCAGTGAGAAGATCAGGTATAGCGTGCCGATATCCTTGTGATTGGTGGTGAATAGCCAGCGGTCCAGGAATCCAGTGGGTTTGTGATCACCATGATCGTGGTCGTCATGTGAATGGCTCATATCGGTATCAGTGTGAATTACTTCGGTGGTCATGGTGCTGTTCCCTGTTCAACGCTTTGACGCTTAATATCGGTGATCGTGAGTGGTTGCACTACATCGCCCGTTTCATTGCCGAATGCATTTCGGGTGTAGGTCAGTGCAGCGGCAATATCCTGATCGGATAGTTGGTTGCGCCAGCCGATCATCGCGGTGCCTGCACGCCCGTTCATAACGATATCGATATTTGCATCAACTGGACCCGTGGTAATAGCACTGCCGGCCAGCGCAGGGAACGCGGGGATGAGACCCTGGCCATCCGGTTGGTGGCAGGTGGCGCAGGCTGTTTCATATACCGATTGGCCGTGCTGCATCAATTCTTCGCGTGTCCAAAGGCGACCGGCATCGGCTTTATCGGTCTCTGCGTCCGCCGTTTGTTCACTGGCCCAGGCTTCGAATTCATCCTCGTCCAGGGCGATGACAACAATAGGCATAAAGCCATGGTCTTTGCCGCACAACTCTGCGCATTGACCACGATAGGTGCCTGGCTTGTCGATATTGGTCCAGGCCTCGTTGATAAAGCCGGGTATGGCATCCCGCTTCCAACCCAGGTCAGGCACCCACCATGAATGGATGACATCATCCGCCGTGATCAGAAACTTGATCTTGCGACCGGTTGGCAGGACAAGCGGGTGATCTACATCCAGCAGGTAGTTGTCAACCGATTCTGGCGTAATACCTGAGTCTAACTGGCGTGCAGCATTTGAGTTTGGGTTAAGGCTGGAAATAAAACTGATGTCATGGTCCAGGTATTCATACTTCCAGCGCCATTGGAAGCCGGTGATCTTGACGGTCATTTCGGCCCCGGATGAATCTTCCATTCTTACGAGTGCGGTGGTTGCCGGTATGGCCATGGCGACCAGTATCAGTACAGGGATGACTGTCCAGATGATTTCCGCCTTGGTGGAGTGTTTGAATTTTGCTGCCTCGTAGCCGCGGGATTTTCTGTGCAACACGATCGATGTAAACATCACCGTGAAAACACCAATGCCAATAACCACGCAGATCCATAGAACAATCATGTGCAGGTCAAAGTGATCTACGCTCTGCTGTGTTACACCCCGCGTCATGTTGACTTCATTGCCGGTCAATCCGGGCGCTACCAGTATTAACCAGGTGGCTGCAATAAGTGCGGCCAGCACGGCAAGGGCGACGATGACTGTATTTTCTTTCTTCATGAAAACTCAGGCCTCAAAATGACTATCATTATTTCCCAAGGAGTGCACTAATCGATTAGCGGTGCTCCACAACGTGTGAGTCTAAATATTTGAGCTTATACAAGCGCTTGGTAGCAGTCCTGGGTATCACCGGCCCAGACCGCCATTATTGTAATTTTGGCATTTGCTTTGATATAGACAAACATTAACCCTTAATTGTATCTTCCCTTTTATAAATTGAGCAAGGGTTGTTGCTCAAATACATCAGCGGATGTTTGCAGTGACAGCTCTGAATAGGCCGGATGTGCGTGAATAGGTGCTACAAAGCTTGGACTTGACCGGCGAGGTGACTAAACTTAAGCGCCTAACCCGGGTCTGTGATATTCATGAGAATAATTTTACGTTGGAGTGATATGGATGAGTGATACTCAGCGATGTGATTTTCCGGCTGCCGGCCCGCTGGTTCACCGCAACACTCCCGTGATCTATGCTACTGATTCAGCCGGTTTTGCTGACATGCCGGGGAACTGAAAATGTATTTGCGTTACTTCGGACTGAATGAGACGCCATTCTCAATCACCCCCGACCCCGCTTTTGTTTTCCTGAGCCCACGTCACCGTGATGCGCTTGCACACCTGTTATACGGTATCGGCCAAGGTGGCAGCGGCGGTTTTGTGCAGTTGACCGGTGAGGTCGGAACCGGCAAGACCACGCTATGCAGGTGTCTGCTGGAACAAATTCCCGAGGGCACAAGGATCGCCTTGTTGCTCAACCCGCTGGTGACGCCACGCGAGTTGTTGGCTGCGGTCAGCGAGGAACTGCAGATTGATATCGGTAATTCCATTGATAGCACCCGCCTGCTGGTTGATGGCCTGAACCGCTATCTGCTCGAAGCGCACGGGCGTGGTGAGCGGGTGGTGGTTGTCATTGATGAGGCACAAAACCTGAGTCCGGAAGCGCTGGAACAGGTCAGGTTGTTGACCAACCTGGAAACCAGTAAGGAAAAATTATTGCAGATCGTGCTTCTCGGTCAGCCAGAATTGCGGGAGTTGCTGCAAAGGCGAAGCTTGCGCCAATTGGCTCAGCGCATCACTGCCCGATATCACCTTAGTCCATTGGGACCGAAAGACACGCATCTTTATATCCGTCACAGGATGCATGTCGCCGGTGCGCAAAGAAATCCATTCAAGCGTGGTGCCATGAATGCCCTGTACCAAAGGTCACAGGGAATACCGCGACTGATCAATATTATCGCTGACAGGGCACTGGTTGCTGCCTTTGCGAAAGAACGCATGGATGTGACAGCATCCATGGTCCATGAGGCTGCCAACGAGGTGCAGCTTGGTGAACACCAGGTACGGCGTTTGCGCTGGCCCTGGTTGCTGGGTGCCGCGGCCACCATCATCGTCGTGCTGGGTGTCATGACCTGGGGTGACCGGCTTTTTGAAAGCCCCGGGACCGAGAAGGTTTTACTTGAAACCCAGCCCGTGGTTTCCCTGGAGGAACAGCAACCCACTGAAGATCCAGCACAGACCAGCGTGGAAGAAGTGATTGAAGCGCCGGTTGAAGTCGTACTGGCTGACCTGGATTCAAGCTGGCTGATGGATCACCAGGGCCGGGCCTGGCAGGGCCTGGCTTATTTATGGAAAGATCCGGCCGCGGCTTTTGCCATCCAGGCGGCCTGCAACGGTGATAACAGCAGCGGCTATGCCTGTCTTAATGGCCAGGGCAGCTGGTCAAAAATACAGCGACTTGGTTTGCCGGTTCTGTTGCAATTACAGCTTGAAACGCCGTCATTGCTCCTGTTGCAAGGGATTGACCGGGATGCTTTACTGGTTGGCTCGCAAGATGAATTAACGACGGTTTCGAAGGATTCTGTTGAGTCACGTTGGCTTGGTTCCTACCTGGTGGCCTGGCCGCAGGCAGATGGATGGCCGGCAGTGGTAGGGCGTGGCAGTGGTGGTGCAGCAGTCGCAACCATAATGGAAATGGCTGGTCGAGTTGATGTACCTTATCAGGGTGAACCGGTATTTGATGTTGCATTTGAATACTGGCTGAAAAGTTTTCAGGCTCGCAATGGTCTTGATGCTGACGGGATTGTTGGCCGTAACACGTTACTTCACTTGATGACCGCATCTATTGATGAACCGAAACTACTAACTTCCTGGGAAAGGTAGGTCCTGGCCAATGTCCATATTGCTTGAAGCACTGCGTAAATCTGAGAAAAACCAGCAAGCTCACGAGGTGCCGACGATTCATAGTGAGGATCTTTCGGGCCAGAATTCCGAGCCACTGAAATTCCTGCCAATGGCTTCGATGCTGATCGTGGCCCTGGTTGTCAGTGGCTGGTTTGTCTGGCGTCAGTACGAGGCGCCCGAAGGTAGTTATCAGCCACCTGTC
>CALJWY010000264.1 GCA_937974465.1 uncultured Lysobacterales bacterium
AATCTGAACAACTCAGAAAAGTCGGCAAACTACTTGAAGGTAAGGATTTTATCCTCAGCTCGGCACAAATCGGCAACGAACTGCGGGTCATGGTGGCGAAGGAAGAACCGCAGCCGGAACAGGCCATCAGCAAGGTTATCCAGCAGACAGGCTTGCACCTAAGCGGCTGCCGGCTAACCAAACCCGGGCTGGAAGACGTTTTTGTCGCCGCAACACGTGAGCGCAATGCAGCGGCATGAAATCCCTGCAACGTATATTTGCCATTGTCAGGAAGGAGGTCAGGCAGCTGCGCCGCGATCGCCTGACATTTGGCATGATCGTCGGTATTCCGGTCATCCAGCTTTTGATGTTTGGCTATGCCATCAATATGGATGTCCGCAACCTGGATGCCGCCGTCGCTGATTTGTCCGGCACATCGGCATCACGGCAGATGGTGATGGACCTGTCGCAATCGCAGATCATCAGGATTTCTCACCAGGTCAGCAGTACAGACGAGATTGAACTTTTGATGCGCCAGGGCAAGATAAGCGTGGGCATTTATCTGCCACCTGATTTTGACCGCCGCCTGCAACAGGCCGACCGGGCTGCGGTGCAATTGCTGGTGGATGGCTCGGATACCGTTGTGCAAGGGGCTGCGACGCAGCTATCGCGGGTGGCCCAGCAAAACAGACTGTCACCCTACAATGACCGGCCACCGATAATGGAAATCCGAACCTTTTATAACCCCGAACGGCGCTCACCCGTCAACACGGTACCGGGGCTGATCGGCGTCATTTTGACCATGACCATGATCCTGTTCACCGCCGTGGCGATCGTCAGGGAACGTGAGCGCGGCAACCTGGAACTACTGATAACGACACCGGTAAAAACGCCGGAATTGATGCTCGCCAAGATCACACCCTACGTGGTTATCGGCCTGATCCAGGTCAGCCTGGTGCTGTTGCTGGGGCACTTTCTGTTCGAGGTCCCAATGCGTGGCCAATTGCTGGATGTCTATATTGTCACCCTTGCCTTCATCGTCACCAACCTCGCTCTTGGCCTGCTGATCTCCACGCTCGTCAGCACCCAGTTCCAGGCCATGCAACTGGCTTTTTTTGTGCTGCTGCCATCCATTTTACTATCCGGATTTATGTTTCCGTTTGCCGGTATGCCACAACCCGCCCAAGTGATTGCGGAGGCCCTGCCATTAACCCATTTCATACGTTTGATAAGGGGTGTGATCCTGCGTGGAGCAAGCCTGCAGGAACTCTATGTAGAGCTCTCGATACTGGGTGGATTTATCGTCGTGTTCATGTCACTGGCCATAATGCGTTTCAGCAAGCGGCTGGATTGAATTTGTAGTAAGTTAAGCCCTTCACAATTGGCAGGGTCGGAGTAACCGGGCCTATATGTCACTTTAACCGATACCCGCTGGAATCAAGCATGATCAACAGAACCAAATTGCTTTTAATCCTCCTGCTCAGTGTTGTCCTGACGCTCTCTGCCTGCCAAAGCACACCCATTGACAAGGCCGCTCCTTCTGCCAATTTTGACCTTATGGTTGTCAATGGCCTGGTCTATGACGGGCTGGGTGGTGAACCTTATCGTGCGGATATAGGTATCATTGCCGACCGAATTGTAGCCATTGGCAATGACATCGGCGAGTCTGAGAAAACCATCCATGCGGCAGGACTTGCGGTAACACCTGGTTTTATCAATATGCTCAGCTGGGCCACCGACAGCCTGATCGAGGACGGCCTGTCACAGGGTGACATCCGCCAGGGTGTAACCCTTGAAGTGATGGGTGAGGGCTGGTCAATGGGGCCACTCAACGAAGCGATGAAAGCCGAATCTGTCAACCGCCAGGGGGATATCAAATACGATATCGAGTGGACCACCCTGGGCGAATACCTGCAGTACCTGGAAGACCGCGGTGTCTCAACAAACGTTGCATCATTTGTTGGCGCCACCACGGTGCGTATCCACGAACTTGGATTTGCAGACCGGGCACCCGAACCAGATGAACTGCAACGTATGCAGGACCTGGTGCACCAGGCCATGAAAGAAGGTGCCATGGGCCTGGGTTCATCGTTGATTTATGCGCCTGCATTTTATGCAGAAACAGAGGAATTGATTGCTTTGAGCCGGGTCGCAGCTGAGCATGGTGGTCGATACATTTCACATATGCGCAGTGAGGGCAACCAGTTGCTGGAGTCTGTCGACGAGCTGATCAGCATAGCCAGGGAGGCTGAAATCGGTGCTGAAATTTATCATCTGAAAGCAGCAGGCGCCGCTAACTGGTCAAAAATGGACGAAGTGTTTGAACGGGTTAACGCAGCACGGGCAAATGGCCTGGATATCACCACGGATATGTATAACTACACTGCCGGTGCGACCGGCCTGGACGCAGCCATGCCTCCCTGGGTCCAGGAAGGCGGCCTGGAAAGCTGGATCGAAAGACTCAAAGATCCTGTGATACGCGAGCGGCTGGCCATCGAGATGAGCACCCCATCAGACGACTGGGAAAACCTCTACCTGGCGACGGGAAGTGCAGACAAGGTTTTGCTGAGCGGCTTCAAGAATCCGGACCTGAAATACCTGACAGGCAAATCCCTGGCTGAGGTCTCGGTATTGCGTGGCACTTCCCCGGAAATCACCATGATGGACCTGGTGATTGAGGATGGAAGCCGGGTTGGTACAGTGTATTTCATCATGTCGGAAGAGAATATTAAAAAGAAGATCGCCCAACCCTGGATGGCATTTGGCTCAGATGCCGGATCGATGGCGCCGGAGGGCGTTTTTCTGTTGTCTAACCCCCACCCGCGTGCCTATGGAAATTTCTCCCGCCTGCTGGGTAAATACGTTCGTGATGAACAGGTAATTTCATTGGCCGAAGCCGTTCGCAGATTAACATCCTTCCCTGCCGGCAATTTGAAAATACAGGATCGTGGCACCCTGGCGGAAGGCTATTACGCTGATATCGCCATTTTTGACCCCGCCACCATCAGTGACCAGGCAACCTTTGCGAAACCACACCAGTACGCCACGGGTATGTCGCACGTCATTATCAATGGTGTGCCGGTGTTATTGAATGGTGAACACACGGGTGCGACACCGGGCCGCTTTATCAAGGGGCCGGGCTTTAAACAACCTTGAATCGATGTCTAAGACAGCCTGGAAATCGCAGAAAAAACTGTCGCCCTGATCCATGGTCTGATCTTTCAAACATTTCGGCTGTCAATTGATGCAAAAACAACCGGAACCCATATGATGTCGTGGAAATAGCCGATATAATCCATTATTCGCAGAAAACATACCGGAAGTTCAAATGAGCGAAACAGCAAACGAACGCGAAGTCATGGAATATGACATTATTATCGTTGGGGCGGGCCCGGCAGGTCTCGCTTGTGCGATTCGTCTTAAACAACTCAAGCCGGATATGATGGTCGCAGTCATCGAGAAAGGCGCCGAGGTAGGCGCTCACATATTGTCCGGCGCAGTCATCGAGCCCGGTGCATTGGATGAGTTACTGCCGGGTTGGTTGGATAATCCGCCGCCCGTATGTATTCCGGTTGCAGATGACGAGATTGCATTTCTGACTGCAACTTCGAAACGCAAGATTCCCACACCGCCACAACAGCGTAACCACGGCAATTTTATTGTCTCGCTGGGTGCATTGTGCGCATGGATGGCGCCGCAGGCGGAAGACCTCGGAGTGGATATATTTCCGGGTTATGCTGCGGCCGGCATCCGCTATACGGATGATGGTGCCGTCGGTGGTGTAATCATCGGTGACATGGGGGTGAACCGCGAGGGTCAGCCCAAGGACACCTATATGCAGGGAATTGAAATTCATGCCCCGCTAACCGTCCTCGCTGAAGGCAGCCGTGGCCACCTCAGCAAGGAACTCATCACAAAGTACAAGCTTGACCAGGACTCGGACCCACAGGCATATGGTGTCGGTATCAAGGAACTCTGGCAGGTCGCGCCGGGTAAATGTAAACCCGGCACGGTCCAGCACAGCATTGGCTGGCCATTGGATACCAGCACTTATGGTGGCAGCTTTATCTACCACATGGATAAGGACCGCATAGCAGTGGGCTTTGTGTGCGCGCTGGATTATTCCGATCCGGAGTTTTCACCGTTTGAAGCCTTCCAGCAATTCAAGCACCACCCCAGCGTCAAACCATTGTTTGAAGGCGGGGAAATCCTTTCCGGTGGCGCCCGTACCATCGTTGAGGGCGGTGCCCAATCCTTGCCCAAGATTGAAATGCCGGGCGCCTTGCTGATCGGTGATGCCGCCGGTCTGCTAAACCTGCCCAAGATCAAGGGTACGCATCAGGCCATCAGGTCCGGCACGTTGGCCGCCAACCACGTTGTGGAGACCGGAGGTGGCAGAGGATTCGATACCACGCTACGCGAGTCGCCCATCTTCAAAGAACTGCACAAGGTTCGCAATATTCGTCCGGGGTTCAACAAGGGCCTTTGGCGCGGTTTAATAACGGCGGGTATTGAAACGATCACAGCAGGTAAACTGCCACGCACATTGCACAATCATGCGGATCACTCTTCGCTGATAAAACTGCAGGATATGCAGACTATTGAACGACCCTGGGTTGAACGCGACCTGGCACCCCGCGATCGGCTGGCTTCGGTTTATTTTGCCACAACCGATCACGATGAAGATCAGCCGATACATTTGCAAATTCTTGACCCGGAAGTGTGTACGACACGCTGTGGAGAAGAATATAATTATCCCTGCACCCGGTTTTGTCCTGCGGAAGTCTACGAAATGATAGATGACCCGGATACAAAGGCCGGTAAACGGCTGCAGATCAACGCCGCAAACTGCGTTCACTGCAAAACCTGTGACATCAAGGATCCCTACCAGATCATTAACTGGGTCACGCCTGAAGGCGGCGCCGGGCCGAATTACCAGAATTTATAGTGAATAAAACCAAGGAAAAGCCATGAAAATATTGGTTGGCATAAAACGTGTCATCGATTACAACGTTCGAATCCGCGTCAAATCGGACGGTAGCGGTGTTGAAACCGATGGCGTCAAGATGAGCATCAACCCGTTTGACGAAATCGCACTGGAAGAGGCCTTACGTATTCGTGAAGCTGGCAATGCCGACGAGGTCATCGTTGTTTCACTGGGTGGAAATGAATGCCAGCAACAACTGCGTACCGGGCTCGCGATGGGGGCAGACAGGGCCATCCAGGTTGATAGCGCAGAGAGCCTGCAACCGCTGACGATCGCAAGGGCTTTCCTAAAGCTTGTTGAAAAAGAACAGGCCGGCCTGGTGATGCTTGGCAAGCAGGCCATTGACGGCGACAACTCACAAACCGCTCAAATGCTGGCCGCATTGTGGGGTCGCCCACAAGCAACATTTGCTTCGGCCGTGGAACTATCCGGCAACAAGGCCATGGTGACCCGGGAAGTTGATGCCGGGCTGGAACGGATTGAAGTTGATTTACCCGCAGTCATCAGTGTTGATTTGCGTCTCAACGAGCCCCGGTTCGTCAAGCTGCCTGACATCATGAAAGCCAAGCGCAAACCCCTGGAGGTTATTCCCGTGGAAGACCTGGGTGTTGCACCTGAAAACGACCTGCAGTTCACAAGCCATACTCCACCACCCGTTCGCGAGAAGGGCATCATGGTGGAGGACGCTGCACAACTGGTTGCAGAATTGAAAACACGCGGACTGCTATGAGGACACGATCATGAGCAACATATTAATAATTGCAGAACACGACGGACAGAACCTCAACCCCAGTACCGCCAAATGCGCCCAATGCGCGACCGCGATCGGTCTGCCATTTGATATCGCAGTGCTGGGTTCATCCATTGCTGATGTTGCCGGCCAGGCAGCGACCATCGCCGGCACCGGCACCGTGTATGCGGTTGACGCTGCACATCTTGGCGATCCGCTCGCCGCAAACCATGCGCAGGAAGTGGTTGCAATGGCTTCCGGCTACAGCCACATTTTGGGTCCTTCTACCACATTTGGCAGGGACCTGATGCCACGGATTGCAGCATTGCTGGGGGTCAACCAGGTCACTGATATTTCTGCGGTTGAAGGCAGCCACCATTTCAAGCGACCTATTTATGCGGGTAATGCAGTGGTTGACGTGGTAGCCCCGGAAGCGGTCACCGTAGTCGCAACGGTGCGTGTCGCGTCCTGGAAGGCGGTTGATGGCAGCGGTTCTGCTGCCATAGAAAGTCGTCCGGCCGCTGAAGCTGCAGTGACGCATAGTCGCTATATCGATTTGCAATCCGGTGGCGGAGAGCGTCCTGATCTGCAAACTGCAAGTCGTGTCATCTCAGGTGGCCGTGCCATGGGTAGCAAGGAAAACTTTGACCTGATTTACAGCCTGGCTGATTTGATCGGCGCAGGTACGGGCGCCTCGCGCGCTGCTGTTGACGCAGGTTTTTGCCCAAATGACATGCAGGTCGGTCAAACGGGCAAAATCATCGCCCCCGATCTATACATTGCGTTTGGTATATCGGGCGCCATCCAGCATGTAACCGGGATCAAGGACGCCGGCACCATCGTCGCGGTCAATAAGGACGCGGACGCACCAATTTTTGAAATAGCCGATATCGGACTGGCGGCGGATCTATTCAATGTCATCCCGGAGATGAAACAGCTGTTGGGCTGAATGACCTGATAGCAGGATCGCATGGGTAAAAAGAACACTGAGCTACTCTGGCAGCCGGACGCGCAACGTGCTCGGCAAGCGAATATCAATCGCTTTCTGCAATTAATCCGCCTGGAGCGTGATCCGGGCATCTTCAATTACGCCGATTTATACCGGTTTTCTATTGATTCACCAAAGGCATTTTGGCGGGCAATGTGGGAGTTTGGCGGCATTATCGGCACAGCCGGTGCACGCACCGCGGAAGACCTCCAACTGATGCCCGGAGCGAAGTGGTTTCCGGACGCACAACTGAATTTTGCTGAAAACCTGCTGCGTTACCGCGATGAGCGGGACGCACTGGTGTTCAGGTCGGAAACCGGCATCAGCACCACCCTCAGCTATCGGCAACTGTACTTGAAAGTAGCGTCTGTCGCGGCGGCTCTCCGTTCACTGGGGGTTGAACCGGGTGACCGCGTGGCCGGCTATATGCCCAACCTGCCGGAAACGGTTATCGCCATGCTGGCGACCACCAGTATCGGCGCCATCTGGTCATCCTGTTCACCCGATTTTGGCACCAATGGCGTGGTTGACCGCCTGGATCAGATCAAGCCAAAGGTTCTGTTTTGTGCAGCGGCTTATACCTATAACGGCAAACAACATGACTGCCTGCAGCGCGTCGCTGAGATTCAGCAACGCATTGGCAGCATAGAAAAGATCATTGTGACCCCGTATGTCGACGCCGACCCGGACTTGTCATCGCTGGAAAATGCCGAGCTGCTAGATTCGTTCAGTGATAACAATGCCACTGAAATTGAATTTACCCGCCTGCCCTTTGACCATCCTGTGTATATCCTGTACTCATCCGGTACCACCGGGATGCCTAAATGTATAACCCATGGCGCCGGCGGTACCCTGCTCCAGATTTTGAAGGAACACCTGCTGCACGTAGATGTAAAACGCGATGACAGGTTGTTCTATTTCACAACCTGCGGCTGGATGATGTGGAACTGGCTGGTCAACGGCCTGGCGACCGGTGCCACACTGGTCCTGTTTGAGGGCTCGCCCTTCCATCCTGGACCGGAAGCCATGTTCGACCTGGTGGACGAGCTCGAAATCACTATATTTGGTACCGGTGCCAAAGCCATCTCAGCGTGGCAAAAAGCCGGTATCAAGCCAATCAAAACCCACTCTCTGGCGAGTTTGAAAACCATTCTTTCGACCGGCTCTCCACTGGCGCCGGACAGTTTTGATTATGTCTATGAGGACATCAAGCAAGACCTGTGCCTGTCATCCATCGCCGGTGGTACCGACATCGTTTCCTGCTTTGCAGCCGGCTGTCCTGTGCTGCCGGTCTACCGAGGTGAAATTCAATGTCTCGGACTGGGAATGGCGGTTGAAATATTGCGCGATGACGGCAGCAAGGCCGCTGTCAATGAAACGGGCGAACTGTGCTGTGTACAAAGCTTCCCCAGCATGCCCGTCTGCTTCTGGGGCGACGATGATGGCAGCAAGTATCATGCGGCGTATTTTGAACAGTACCCGGATGTCTGGGCACATGGCGATTTTGCCAGGTTGACCGAGCACGGTGGCATGGTGATTTTTGGCCGCTCTGATGCCACCCTGAACCCGGGCGGTGTACGCATCGGCACCTCTGAAATTTATCGCCAGGTGGAAAGCCTGGATGAAGTACTGGAGAGCATCTGCGTCGGCCAGGACTGGGATGATGATGTACGCGTAGTGCTGTTTGTGCGCTTGCGTGATGGCATTTCATTAACGGACGAGTTACAAACCCGGATTCGAAAAACAATACGGCAGAATGCGACTCCGCGACATGTACCGGCGCGCATCGTTCAGGTTGCGGACATACCCCGAACCATCAGCGGAAAAATTGTGGAACTGGCGGTCCGAAACATCATACACGGGCGCCCGGTCAAGAATGTTGATGCCCTCGCCAATCCCGATGCGCTGGAGCTTTTTAAAGACTTAGAGGAACTCCAGCAATAGATGCAAGGCCCTGCAGGCCGGACTTGGAAATCGCTTTCCAGGGTCGCAGTTTTTACAGTACCCGATCCAGTTCTTCGATTAAATCATTGACATCTTCAACACCGACAGACAGCCGGATCAGGGCGTCGCTGATCCCCAGTTCAGCACGTTTTTCGGCCGGTACCGATGCGTGGGTCATGATAGCCGGGTGATTGATCAGGCTCTCTACACCACCGAGGCTTTCAGCCAGTGAAAACAGACGGCAGCCTTCCAGCATCTGCCTGGCAGCCTGCAAGCCACCCTTGAGTTCCACGCTCACGATGCCGCCACCCAGGCCACTCATCTGGCGCATGGCCAGTTCATGCTGCGGATGCGACTTCAAGCCGGGGTAAATGGTTTTGGATACAGCCGGATGCCGTTCCAGCCAGGTTGCGATCTGGCGGGCGTTTTCACAATGTGCCTGCATGCGCAAGACCAGGGTTTTCAAACCCCGCATCGCCAGGAAGCTATCAAAGGGACCTTGTATTCCACCAATGGAATTCAACAGGTACCAGAGACGCTCAGCCAGTTCATCATTGTCTCCCACCACGGCGATGCCACCCACCATGTCGGAATG
>CALJWY010000265.1 GCA_937974465.1 uncultured Lysobacterales bacterium
GTTATTACTGGATTACCGGTCGCGTGGATGATGTTCTGAATATCTCCGGTCACCGCATGGGGACCGCAGAGGTTGAAAGCGCACTGGTATCACATCCGCTGGTTGCTGAATCTGCCGTTGTGGGCTATCCGCATGACATCAAGGGTCAGGGCATCTATGTATATGTGACGCTGATTGCCGGCCAACAGCCGAGTGATGAGTTGCGAACCGAGTTACGCAACTGGGTACGCAAGGAAATCGGTCCCATTGCCACACCCGACCTTATCCAGTGGGCTCCCGGGTTGCCGAAGACCCGTTCCGGTAAAATCATGCGCCGTATTCTGCGTAAGATTGCTGAGAACGATTATTCGAACCTGGGCGATACCTCAACACTGGCAGAGCCGGAAGTTGTGGATGCCTTGATTGAAAGCAGAATGAATCGCTAAACCCGGTTCAGCTGTTACCAACCATTACCGCCACCCCGGCAATAGCCGGGGTGGCGGCGGATTCTGAATTAGTTAAAACCGCTGTGCTCCAATGGTCGCTCCCGGTGCATCAGTATCCATTCCGCATCTTCTTCAAGGGCGGCTGTACCAAGCGCCTTAAGTACTCTGCGCCGGAACTCGGGATCGTCAGAATCATCCAGTAAACGCCGGGCGTTGGCCAATACCCCTCTCATAAAGCGATATTGCTTGATCAGTTCTTTTTCTGCTTTCTTGTGCGAATAGGCATCACGGATACCCGCGATAAGGGGGAAAGTACCCATCAGAACCAGTAACAGTTGACGCTGCAGGTCAGATAAGGCATGTCCAAAAATTGCCAGGATGATGGCAATCATGATACCTACCCACAACGTGACCCGGCCAAGATTGGTTGTATGTTTAAAGCGGGTGGCCTTTTCTTTTTCCTTGCGTTTGTAATAGGACAACTGCCCTTGCTGGCTGGACTCGTCACCCACCCATTGGTCAATCACCCAGTCCACCCAAGCGGTTAACGGTTCATTGTCCCGGCTGCGCGCCAGACTCACATTGCGCATGACGTGTCGTATCCACTCCAGGTCGACATCCTGTTTCTGTAAAAAATTATCGTAGGCGAACTCAGCCGACTGTACATCGATCACACCCGCCAGGCTCCAGTAGAACTGCACCCTCAAACCCTCAGCCAGGGCCCGGTAATCGAGATGCTTACGGTGCCATTGACGGCGCTCCCCAACCTTGTAAAGAACAAATCCGGCAAAGAAAACCAGCAGGAAAATATAAACCAGGAAATCGAGTCCATCGATCTCCGAATATACAATGAAGATCAGCCCAATCAATACACCTATGATGTGTATGGCGATGAGACCCGCAGAGATACGTTTCTGAAAGTGAATCGCCAGCCAGTCAGCAATGCGATATTGCTCAGCGATCGTTCTGCTACCCATTGGCAGCTCAAGATCCGGAGCATTTTCAAGCAGATTCGCGCCCTCTGCTTCAATCGCAACCTTGTATTTAAACATGTCGCGACTGTATTCCTGCAGACCGTGTAAGGTTACCTCGTAATCCAAGGGCATATGATCACTGCTCTCTATACCCCAGTGGGCCGTTATCCAGGCGGTTTGCAGCGGCTTTAGATCATCACGTGGGTTTCCATCCGGGCGGTCCCTTGAACAAACAATATGATATGCCAGGTCATTTTCATTATCTGCCAGCAAGTTAGGGGATTCTTCAGCCATCGAATAACCCGGCATCATACCGGTAAGATGGTAGTTGACCACTGCTGAGGTGCCGCCGGTGGCAGAGGACGTTTTACCGTCCCAAAGCGCCAGTAATATCTGGCTATGGTTTGATATAAAGATACCCAACTGGGCGTACTGGCGGTCGCGTATATCCTCCGTCATTGGTAACCCATCAAATTCCGGCAACCTTCGGAGGTTGATGGTCCTTGCCTGTTTCAAAGAAGCCCTGAAAACTTCAACAGCCTCGGCTGACGAGAAATCCCGCTCATAATCAGCCTGCGGCATAGGTAGCGGCACTATCAGGTTAATGCCCATCTCGAGAGCAATATCCGTGACCAGCCGGTCACTGCCCTCGGCCAATGGCGTGATCAGTTGTAATTTGAGGTCAGGGAATTCACTTCTGAGATTCTGGAAAAAGTCCCGCACTTTTTCTTTAAGTGCGGGAACCTCATCTGCGACCAGGTCACGATGCCCCGTAACGCCGATAGTCAGGTGCATAACCGCTTCTCGTCAGCTTCCAGAACCTATTGTATCAACCAGGACGGCCGGAACCATCATTGATGATTCGCGGATCCAGCTCAATCGTCGAGCTACCACCGGTGGCGGTAACCGTGTACCAGATTTCGTACGCTTGGGAGTTATTATTCCGGATACCTATATGGTTTGGACTTTGACTGACTGGAGTCACGACCCCGGATGATGCGTTGGCGTTGAAGTCGCTTGCAGCTACCGTGCTGATATTCCCCCAGTTGTTTTTTGAGTTGCCCAGGTAAACCTCTGACAGGGCCCAGTTTCCACCGCTTGCACAGCTGGCTTGCTCGAGATTGAAATTAATCTGCATAACTCCATTGGCACGCACACAACCATTGGTATTGTTCTGGGAACAGTTACCGCGTGTTGTTGCTTCCAATTGTGTCTGATTGGAGTTTACTTGCAGGCCGACACTGGCTGCTTGTGCTTGGGCAGTAGATTGAAACCCTGCAACAGACAATACTATCATCAGCGGCAGAAATGCTTTCGGTCCGGTCATTTTGTTTTTCATCTTTATTCTCCTTTAACTTCCTATTTAGCAAAATTGTTAATTATTGAACACACCTGGCAAGTCGTTACTCACTGGCCAGAACACAACGAATAGGCCTTGCAAATTTGCATAAAGCTCACTTTAGTATAGCGCTTGCTCATCAAGTAGGCGGTCAATTCAATGGCATGGTCTTTATCACCGAGCATGATGGCCTGTTTTGCAGCAAGACTTACATCCTCACAATCACGGGTATTTCGATCATCACCCCTATAATCGGGTAATAGCGCCATTACAGATTCAGACGGCAACTCCTGCTGAAGCGCCCAAACCTGGAAAACTGCCTCGCTAATGAGTTGACCTGCATAACGGTCTCCGGGTAGCTTTGCCAGCAGGCCGGTTATTTTGTTCATGGCATCCTCCAACAGTTCAGCCGCCATTTCTGTGGCGCCCATCGATTGGGCAAGCCAAGCCCAGTCAAGCTGAAAGGCCGCGTAAAGCTTGATACCGGCATCCAGGTTTTCAAAGTCATGCAGAAAATTCTGCCATTCCTCGTCCAACTTCTCCAAGGCCGTCCATGCCTGGTCCCTTTTTTCAACATATGAATTTAAAACGATCAGGTCGCGGCTTCGATCAAGCATCCACAAATGGATGTCTTTTGATTCCGGGTTCTCCAGCAGTGCGGGACGCATGAGTTCTACGGCCTTTTCAAGGCTTTCAATCGCGATTTCATTCTGTCCCATCTCTTCCTGCACCACGGCATAACCACTGTAGGCATAGGCCAGCCTGCGCATCCTGCCGGTGTTCTCCATATCTTCCGACCATAGTTCCCGCTCCAGGGCCAACTGTTTGCTGCGTGACTGAAGCGCACCTTCAAGGTCACAAACCCCTCGTTGTGCATCAGCCAGGAAGGCATGTGATTGCCCCAGTTCTGACTGGTAATAGGTGTTCTTGGGGTCCAGCACCAGGGCGATCTGGTTATACTCCAGCGACGATTGCAGAAGCTGCAGGGCGCGCTCCGGCCTGTTTGCATCACGTCTCATCTGCATTGACCCGAGGTTGCTCAGGGCAAAGGACATCTCCAGCACCCACTCGGCATTCTCCGGTTGCAACACGATCAACTGCCGGGTTATTTCTGCATAGGCGGCCAATGAATCCTCAGCGGTTTCCAGTGCGCCCAATTCCCTGTAGATAGAACCGATGTAGTACTCAGCCTGTCCCAGCTCAAAGAACGCCTCGAGATCATTATTATCACGACGGAAGGTTTCGGCCAACAGCGCCCAGGAGTCCTGGAACATCTCCATGGCCCGTCCAAACTCACCTTTTTGCCAATACTCAGTGCCTTGTTCACGCAATTCCATCGCAGCAGATTTGAGCGCACCCTCCCCGCTACCTGCCTTCATGACAAGACGGCCCAGTTGTTCTTGGTCCCATGCCTTGAGGCGGCCGAGATCAGCGGGGTCATCTGCCAGATTTAACATGGTTCGAAGCTCGTTGAGCTTGTACATCACCAGCGACTCACCCGAATCACGTCTTTGTTGTGCGGCAATACGGGCCGTGACTGCTGTTATCAATATTGCCGCCAGGACAACAGATGCAACTGCAGCCAATGCCCAGATTTTTTGTCGCTTTTGTAAATCCCGACGTCTTAACTGGTCGAGGGGAAGACCAAGCATGCCGGAAACCAGCTTCAACCTGGACAGGTGTTTACCATCTGCCCATTTGCGGATATCAGCAGCCAGCGGTTCGTGCAGGCCAATTTCTGCCAAGGCTGCAGGAAAACAGGCTGTCGATGTATCGACTCCTGCCGGATCGCCATCTACGATGATGCAGAAGATACGGTCCTGCCGCCCCAGGCTGGCGAAGTAACGGATTTCCTCGTTAACCCAGTGTGAGGCTGCCGCTGCCGGAGAACAGATCACGATGATGTTCTCGGACTCTGAAAGCGCCTGCTTGACTGTATTTCCGAGGTCGGAGGCCGAGGACAGGTCATCACGGTCCCTAAAAACAGGCTTGATCCGGGCAGGAACCTCACCCACATCGGTCTTGGTCCCGACCAGTTTGCGGGGCACACGGTACGACTCGAGAGCGCGATGCATCCCCGCGGCGAATCGTTCATCACGATGGCAATAGCTAATAAAGGCTTTGTATTTGTACTCGTTTTTCACAGAATAGTGCTTTGTCCCGACCCTGACCCCGCAAAATGCAGCACTATACGGTATTTCATATCCACACAGCTTATCAACCGGAAAGTTGATATTTTTTGCAGAAGCGGATAAATGAAGGATCAGCATAGCCTTTTTGTTGAAGCTCTTTCACCTGGCTGACTGCATTTTCAATATCCCCTTCAAGCAATAACATCCGTGCGGTAACGTCTGCTTCAAAGCAGCTTTGAAGCTCGCCCTGTTGCAGAGTATTTAGCTCTCTGAAAACAGGCATGCTATCGCTAACATCTTCCCCGTGAACTTCCCACCATTGGAATCTTGTAAGGAGCAGCCTGGCTCGGCCGTTACGACCCAGCGCCTGCGAGTTAGCAAGGGTTGTCTGTAACTGCATAGATTTTCCGAGATGGCTGCTCGCGGCATCTTTATTTCCAAGCCGGGCTTCAACATCAGCATATTCGAGCAAGAGTCCAATATATACATGTAACAGAGCATTATCTATTTCTGTTGATTCAACGATAACACCAAATTTGGAGTTCAATTCCTGCA
>CALJWY010000266.1 GCA_937974465.1 uncultured Lysobacterales bacterium
GGCGTGTCATCGCGTGGATAGAAATATACGGCCAGCCATTGGTCGCGGTAGTTTTCCAGCGTATGCCACTCACCATTCTGGTCTTGAAGATTAAAGGATGGGGCATCAGTGCCAACCGCCGGCACGTCCGCAGCGAGAGCCTGGGTTGATAACACGGCGAAAAACATAAACAGCAGAATTTTTTTCATGAATGAACTTCCTAGTTGGAAAAAACGATTCTTGGCCTGTTGAACAGGGTCGCGGCGACGGCAGCGATGGCCAAACCTATCAATAGTGTACTGCTCATCGACAGGCCCAGCCACAACAGGTTAACGGGCTCACCACGCACAAACTCACCAATCAATAAGTTTTGGGAAAACATTGGAATTCCCATCATCCAGGTTTCCGGTTTCATCGGGTTCACCATGAAAATCAGGCTGGGAATCATCGGAATCATAAACACGAGGCCCATGTAGGACTGTGCCTCCCTGAGACTTTTTGCCAATGAAGCAAGCGTGGTTAACATGGCGGCAGCCAGGATTACCACCGGCGCAACCGCCAACAGGATACCACCCACTGCTTCTGCACTCAGGTTGAGATCAACTCCCAGGGCACCGGTGGGCAGCAGTGGGAAGGCAAAGCGGAAAGCCAGCAAGGTCAGTGACAGCGAAGCAAAGGCATAGGTTGCTGTTGCACACATTTTGCCGAGCATAATCTGCCAGCGTGGAACCGGGTTGATCAGCAGTGGTTCCAGTGATTTGCGTTCTTTTTCACCCGCTGTCGTATCGACAGCCAGGTGCATGCCACCGGTAAACGCGGTAATCATCAAAACGTAAGGCAGCATGATCATCACCAGCATGCCGCGGCTCTGCGGGGTCGACAGGTCCACGTCCTTGACCATGATCGCGTTTTGAATGGTGGGTGATACACCGCGCAGTTGCAGTCGCAGATGACCGATCTGGCCGCCATAGGCATTCAAGAGACCCTTCACTCGTTGCATGGGGATATCAGACTCACGCCGGGATGGATCTGCGATGACTTCGACAATGGCCGGTTCGCCGGCTTTCCATTGTTGCGAAAAATTTTCAGGGATGCGAACAATGACTTGTACTTCCTGGGCCCGCACCTGGGTTTCGGGGTTGTCCGGCGCTGGCAGGATGATGACACCCTGCTGCTGCAGGAACTTCACCAGGTTGGGGGCATGCTCTGCACCCACCACCGGGATTTCCAGAATCTGCTCAACGCGTTCCTGTTGTTTGCTGCCGGCAAAATATGCCAGGCCTATAAAGAGGATCGGAAACAGGATCGGGCCGAGCAGGACAGAGTTGAATAAAGAGCGCCGGTCACGCAAGTTTTCGCGAACCTCCTTTTTGTAAACGGTAGCAAGGCCGTTCATGCCAGTAATCCTTCTTCAGAGCCAATCAGGCGCACAAATGCATCCTCCAGCGAATCACAACCACTTTTTGCGAGCAACTCCTCAGCCGTACCATCGGCCGCGATCTGCCCGTCTGCAATAATCACGATGCGATCACACAAGGCTGCAACTTCCTGCATGATGTGGGTGGACAAAATAACCGAGTGTCCAGCGTTTTTCAGATCAAGGACATAGCGCCGTAACGCGCGTGTGCTCATCACATCAAGACCATTGCTGGGTTCATCCAGCATGACCGTTTGCGGTCGATGGATCATGGCACGGGCTATTGCCACCTTGACCCGCTGGCCCTGTGAAAAGCCTTCGGTACGCCGGTCAATGAAATCGGACATATCCAGCGTTTCGACCAATTCTTCAATACGACTTTTTATGTCCTCGCGGGACATGCTGTGCAATTGACCGTAGTAGGCGATGTTCTCCCGCGCGCTCATGCGTGTATAAAGTCCACGGCTGTCGGGTACCACGCCCAATGTTCTCTTGATTTCCATGGCGTCGGTGGTCGGATCTAGTCCATCAATACGGATTTCGCCACTATCGGGCGGCAACAGGGAGTACAGCATTCTCAGGGTCGTTGTCTTGCCGGCCCCGTTCGGCCCCAGCAAGCCTGTAATCTCGCCGTCGCGCACTTCAAATGAAATACCTTTTACGGCTTCAACTTTGCCGAATGATTTATATAGGTTGCTTACTTTTATCATGGGCTTAAATCAAGGGTCCGGGCCAAGCAGGCTGGTAAAAAAGGGTGCGGGCTGAATATCGTCCACGCAACTTGAATCCAGCTCTTCGATACTGCCTGCGTTAATGAAATCGGTAGTTATGGTGCGTAAACAAACATTCTTCATTACCGAATGGGCCTGGCCTCGCGCCACCAGGTTAAGACTGTTGGAAAATGATTCAGCAGTTAAGGCCGCGTAGTGCGGTGGTGTCACCGGGTCACGTTCGCCGGACATCAACAGCACTGGCAGGTCTGAAACCACGGGCTGATGAAAATCGGCTGAAATCTGAGCATGTGGCCAGACGCCGCATTGGAGGTCAATTATTTCCAGCATCAGGTTGCCAATCAGGCTGCCGCTGTAATCCGCCGTTTGATCAATAAACGGGTAATCCTCGGCACACAGGACAGAGAGTTCCATGCCGCGGGCCAACATCTCATTCAAACCGCTCATCACCAGAATCGCCTGGCTGGCCAGCCGTGACTGATCGCCGCTTTCCAGGGCCTCTTGAACCAATAGGGGAATCAAGGCCTGGGTCTCGCTCGCATAGCTCAAGAACCGGATCGCCACGGCCAGCGTATCGGCGGTGAGACGCATTTCCTGGGGTTCACCGCTGACAGGATTGGTAATGGTGATCTGCCGGGGTTCCGCGCGCAATTGGGTGATTAGTGCCTGTAACTCTTCTGCCTGGCGTGGAAACAGGGAATTACATACCTCGTCGGCGGCACAATCATCGAACACGGCTTTGACACTGCGATCCAGCATGGGTGCATGCTCCTGCCCAAGGGCCAATTGCATTGGCACGACACTATCCAGCGTTACCGTGCGCACCGTATCCGGAAACAACCTCAGGTAAACCTGCGCAGCACGGGTGCCGTAAGAAACGCCCATGATATTGATCCTGTCATAACCCATGGCCTGGCGGACCTGGTTATAGTCAGCCATGGCGATACTTGTTGTGTAGAAGCGCGGGTCGCCATCCAGTTCAGCAAGACATTTTTCAGTCTCAGTTTTGACCAACTCGAGGTCGATCTCCTGGTTCAGGTCTTCTTCTATTTCGGATTTGCAAGCCAGCTTATTGGATTTACCGGTGCCGCGCTGATCGATCATCACGATATCCCGGTTCCTGCGTATCTTGTTGAGAACGGGCCGCAGCATGACCCAGGTTTCGCTGGCGGCCTGTCCCGGGCCACCGGCAAAAAAGAAGACCGGGTCGGGTTCCGTTGACTTGCCAGAGGCCGGGGCGACGGCAATATTGAGACTGATTTTGCGGCCATCGGGTTGCGCCGGGTTTTCAGCTACCTCGTAAGTGCCACAGCGTGCTGCGGCAGTCAGGTTTGTGCCGGGGAGAGCCAGCATACAGTTGCTAAACTCAATCTGATTTGAATCCGGCAGGGCCAGGGTATTCATTGGCAGTGCCGGCAGCACCAGCAGCATAGTTAGTAAAAGTCTGTTCATAGAAACATTTTCGTCGGACCAATGGATCAGGGTAATCAGCTGACCACGCTGAGTCCATAGGCTATTTGTCACAAAGCTCCTTTTTAGCAAGGTCATCTACGCCCAGAGACGTCATCCCCGCGCAGAGACGTCATCCCCGCGCAGAGACGTCATCCCCGCGCAGGCGGGGACCTTCCAAACGCTGTCGTGATATCGAATATGCTGCTTTTTCAACATTCCGGAAACGCGAATGAGATCCCCGCCTGCGCGGGGATGACAT
>CALJWY010000267.1 GCA_937974465.1 uncultured Lysobacterales bacterium
TGAAGGGCGCAGTTCGAGGTGTTTTCCCGGTGCAAACAGGAAGGCGCCGATTCGATCCCCCCGCCTTACTGCTGACCAGGCGACGGCGGCAGCCAGCTGGCCGGCCGCAACCGACTTGAGTCTCGTCCTGGTTCCAAAATAAAGGCTCGAACTGGCATCAACCACCACCAGTACCGGGCGTTCACGCTCTTCCTGAAAAATCTTCGTATGTGGCTTGCCGGTACGCGCGGTAACACGCCAGTCCATATTGCGGATATCGTCACCGGGCAGGTAATTTCTGGACTCTACAAAATCCACCCCACGGCCACGGAAGCGTGACCGGTAGGCACCCGCCAATGCAGATGCTGCAGGCTGATTCATCGGCAAGGCCAACGCATTGCAGCGGGGTTTTAACGCAATCAACTCAGAAGCACTCAAGTGAATGCCTTGTTGATTATCTGTCATGGAACAGGCACCAGGTCCAACAGGCGGTTGACCAGTTCATCCACGGTCACACCATCGGCTTCCGCTTCGTAGGACAGCAACACGCGATGCCGCATGACCTCATGGATAACGGCGTGAATATCATCCGGCGAAACAAAATCACGGCCATCAATCCAGGCCCTAGCACGGGCACAACGATCCAGGCCAATAGTGGCCCTCGGGCTGGCGCCATAACTGACAAGCCGTCCAAGTTGCTCATCCCACTGACTTGGCTCACGCGTTGCCAGAACCAGTTGCACAATATATTCCTGCAGGGCGGGCGCCATGTGCAGATCGAGCACCTGTCTTTGAGCCGCAAATACCTGCTCCTGGGTCACAACCATCTTCGGCTCAGGCTTTTCACCCAGTTCATCACGGGCCTGTTCACGCGCCAGTTCCAGGATGTCCAGCTCTGCCCGGGCATCCGGGTACTCGATCGAAACATGCATAAGAAAACGATCCAGTTGCGCCTCCGGCAATGGATAAGTGCCTTCCTGTTCAATCGGGTTTTGAGTGGCCATCACCAGGAACAGCGGTGGCATGGGATAGGTCACACGACCCACCGTCACCTGGTGCTCTCCCATCGCTTCAAGCATGGCGGACTGGACCTTCGCCGGTGCCCGGTTGACCTCATCGGCGAGAATCATATTATGAAAAATCGGCCCTTGCTGGAATTCGAAAATTCCTTCTTGAGGACGGTATATCTCCGTTCCTGTCAGGTCGGCGGGAAGCAGATCCGGCGTAAACTGGATACGATGGAAATCACCTTCTATGCGCTCTGCCAAAACCTTGATAGCGGTGGTCTTGGCCAGTCCCGGTGCACCTTCTACCAACAGGTGGCCATTGCAGAGCAGCGCCATGACGAGGCGCTCCATAAGGCGCTCCTGCCCAATGATCAATTCATTGGCTACTTTGCTAAGCTCTTTGAATGCCGTACGCTCCGGGTGCTGCCCCGCAGTTGTCTGTGAGTTGTCTTGTGTAGATTCCATGGTTAAACCTGTGTTTGCTACCCCATAAACGGAGCAAGTAGTTGTATAGGTGCGTTTGGGTGTTTTTTCAAGCGTTTATCCTCGCTCAGAATGACGTTTCAACATCAGTGTCATTGGTAACGAGCGGGCCTTAAACACTCTTTCAAGCCAATAGATCAGGGTCCTTCGTTATGAGCTTGACAGGGCAGTAGTTTACCCCGAAATCAATAATCCTGCGGGTCAACATCCACTGCCCAGCGTACCTTGCGCGCAGAGGGGAGATTTTGCAGTACCAACAGCCAGTCATCCAACTGCCTGTGCAGGGCCGATCGCGACCCCGCCTGCACCAGCACATACCAGCGGGTGCGTCCGCTTCTGCGTTCCATCATGGCCGGAAAGGGTCCATAGACCTGTGCTTCTCCGCCTGGAAAACACTGTTTCGCCTGGTTCAAAAAGGTCAGAACATCGTCTTTTTGAATCGCATCGGACCTCAATAATGCCTGGTAACTGAAGGGCGGCAGACAGGCAGTCTGCCGGTCTGTACAAAGTTCATCGGCAAATGCCTCGTAACCCGACGCCAACAGTGTCTGCAATGATGCATGCTGCGGATAATGTGTCTGCAGGATCACTTCGCCGGGCAACTGGTCACGGCCGGCGCGGCCGGCGACCTGCATCATCAACTGGCCCATACGCTCCAGGGCCCTGAAATCGGCGCTGTAAAGAGCCTGGTCCAGGTTAACGATCACCACCAGTGTCACCTTCGGAAAATGATGTCCCTTGGCCAGCATCTGCGTACCTACCAGCAAACAGGACTCGCCGGTCTTGACCTGCTCTGCAAGGCGGTCAAACTCACCCTTTTTGCGCACTGAATCACGGTCAAAACGTAGCAATGGAGTATCTGGAAATGCCTTGCCCAGCATTTGTTCAAGCTGCTCGGTACCCTCACCCGCGCCTTGTATCGCGTCCGCCCCACACTCTGGGCACATGACTGGAACCCGGGCGGCACTATCACAGTGATGACACAACAACCGGCCGCTGGAGCGGTGCCAGGTCATATTCGCATCGCAGCGTTGACAGGCGCCATGCCAGCCACATTCATGGCACAGAATAACCGGTGCATAGCCGCGTCGATTCAAAAACACCAGTACCTGCTCATCACGCCCCAGGGTATCCGCAATCGACTGCATGGCCTTTGCAGAGATACCACCGTTCATGGTCTGCTGAATCAGGTCCAGCACACGCCAGCGTGGCTCAGATGCACCGGTGGCACGCCGCCTCAGCCGGTGCCAGCTATAGCGCTTGTTCAGCGCATTGTTGAATGTTTCCAATGAGGGGGTGGCGGTGCCCAGGATAACCGGTACTTCGAGGCCTGCTGCGCGTTTTACTGCCACATCCCGGGATGAATACCGAAAACCATCCTGTTGTTTGAACGAAGCATCGTGTTCTTCATCAAGTATGATAATTTGCAACTCTGACATTGGCAGAAACAGCGCCGATCGAGTTCCGATAACCAGCCGCGCCAGGCCGCTTCTGGCGGCGGCCCAGGCCTGCAGGCGCTGTCCCTCACTGAGGCCCGAATGTGTCACGACCGGCTCAAACCCCAGGCGCTTTCTGAAGCGGTTGACCAGTTGTGGCGTCAAGCCGATTTCCGGCACCAGCAATAGCGCTTGTCCACCTTGCGCCAGGATCTTTTCCAGCACCTGCAGATATACTTCGGTCTTACCACTACCGGTAATTCCATCCAGCAGATGACAGTGAAACCCTTGTAAATTTGCGCAAATATCATTAACAGCGCGTTGCTGCTCGTCCATCAATGCCGGGCCAGGGCCTGGATCAAGTTTGGCTGATTGTTGCGGTTCGCAGCTTACCCATTGCTGCTCCATCACTTTCGCCAGGGACTTTTTCCATGATGATGAAACCGCACGCAGATCCGCTTCCGTCGCCGCCCCGTTTGTCATCACATCGAGTAACCGCATCTGGGCTTTTAGTCTGCCGGGCGGCTGTTGTTGACGCACCTCGCCTCCAGGTGTCAGCCGGTATTGCACAGGCAGTGGTGGAATTGCGCCACCCGGTTTCCTCAACAATGGTGGCAAAGCACTGAAAACCACTTCACCTGGTGCGTGCTTGTAATACCTCCAGCACCAGTGCAGCAGCGCCAGCGACTCGGAAGTGAATACCAATTGCCCGTCATCCGGGTACTCAATCAGCCTGGATAATTTATCCAGCGGCAATTCACTTTGATCACTGATTTCCACAATCACGCCAGGCATGGTCCGCCGGCCGAACGGAACAATCACCCGTTGGCCCGCCTGCGGGACGGTATCATTATCAGCGGGCAGGTAATCAAACAACCGCCTTAGTGGAACCGCTAAGGCTACTTTTAAAATTGGCTGTTTCGAAGAGCGATGCATAACCATGAATTCTAGCAGTCAGGGAAGGTCTGTTTTGAAGATTGATTCATTATTTGCTGCCTGCCCGCGATTTCTTAAAACCGATATGGCTTTTACATGAGTCACCAAGCCCTCGCCGGGACTGAAACCCGGGCCGATGACTCACTGCCGTTAAGGCAAATGGAGTTCGATTGAGTTAATTCGGAAGTTTCCTGACAGCCACGAACGCGCCGCGGATATCACCCTTCTTATAGCCAGTTGCCTTGTCCTGCGGGTAAAGCTCTGACAACACTTTGCCAACTCCTGGGGCGAGCGTTGAACCGTGACACTTAAGACATACTTCAGCGGTGGGAATGGCTTTCATAAAACGAAATTCCGAATTGCCATCAATATCGACTGTTTCTGACCAGGCGAGTGCTGTTACATCTTCACCTGCCAGTTTCTGACGTTCAAAATCCTGCAGCACAGCAGTTTGCCAGGAGTTCGGTGCGTTATCAGGGTTTCGATTCCTGAGGCTGACACGACTCAAATCCATACCGGCATTCGCGGCCTGCACGGTAATCTCCATCGCCCTGGTCTTACACACGGCCACACCCGCAACCGGACCACCGGACTGCATGGCGGTTTTCAATTCTGCCTGTAGTGAGGCGGCAAACGCCTGGATGGAAATCTTTGCGGCGGCAAGGTTTGCTTCAGTATCTGTATCCGGTGCCTGGGCGGCACGGCCGTCCAGTGCCGGGATGAGCAGGCACACACCAAGTAAGAGTTTTTTCATCGCCTAAGCCCGGGTTTCAGGGCGGGCCCGGAGCCCGCCAGCGTCTAGGGAGTAGATATTGCCAGGGACCACGGCCTTTAACTGCATACTGCGCCGTGCATTTACATACTTCAGGTCACGCAGAGAGGCCAAAGGTATCATCAGAGGCTGCTCAGTTAATGCTATCTGACTCCTCGACTTTAGTCAGCGTCGAAAACTGCCTGGCAAGGGTTGGTTCATCGTTGCCAAGTACGATCATATCACCGACGATGCGCGCAGATTCCCGCAGCAACAGATCAGGAAGATCATCATCCGTATTCTCTTCCTCTTCGTCTACACCTGCTTCATCTTCATCATCGACCGTTGCCTCAACCGGCTCCCCGGCATCCGCCAGTGAGTGAGCATCTTCAAGCAGCGGTCCATTGGCTTTTTTCGCAGCCTTGCGGGCCTCCCGCTTGGCCTTGTCTTTTTCCATCTCTTCCTTGCGCATGGATTCAAGCAGGGAAACCTCTTTCTTGTCCTTGTTGAGGTTGAACTCCTGCACATCGCTGAGCAGCCAATTGAACTCCTGGTCGTCGGCCATCCTGTCCTGGTAACGGAATTCCGCTACCGCCACCATGCGGCCAAGGTCGCCTTCGGGCTCAAAACTGGCCGAGGAAATGCTGGTCCAGGGTAAGGCATTGTCCAATGAACGCTCGCCGTAATCTTCAGGATCACCCGCCGAAGGAAATTGGATATCAGGCTCCACACCACGATTCTGGGTAGAACCACCATTGACCCTGAAAAACTGCGCCATGGTAATTTTCAACTGGCCCATTTTTCCTGAATCTCTTGCGGGGGCATAATCATCGAGGTCGACGAGGTTTTGCACGGTGCCTTTACCAAAGGTGGTTTCACCGATAACCAGGCCACGCCCGTAATCCTGAATTGCCGCCGCAAATATCTCTGAGGCCGATGCACTGTAGCGATTGACCAGAACGGCCAGCGGACCATCCCAGGCCATACCCGGATCGGTGTCTTCCTCGGTACTGATGCGGCCGCTTGAGCTGCGCACCTGGACAACCGGGCCCTCATCGATAAACAGGCCGGTCAGCGTGGTTGCTTCAAGCAAGGAGCCGCCACCATTGTTTCTGAGATCCACCACAAGACCCCTGATACCCTCGGCCTTCATTTCATTGATCAGCTTCCTGACATCGCGGGTGCTGGAGCGGTAATCCGGCAAATTCTGTGCCCGGCCATTAAAGTCAAGGTAGAACACCGGCAGGTCGATGACACCGACCTTGATCATCTCTTCACCCTCACCCGGGACTTCGATGATCCTGCTCTTTGCCGCCTGCTCTTCCAGCTTAACTTCGTCGCGAACGATTTCAATGATGGTTGATGGCCCATCAATACCGACCTCTTCGTGCAGCACTTCGAGACGGACAATGGTGTGCTTGGGGCCACGGATCAGGTCAACGACATCATCTACCCGCCACCCTATAACATCCTGCATTTTGCCTTCCGCACCCTGGCCCACAGCCGTTACCTTGTCACCTGCTTTAAGGTTGCCCTCCTTGTCGGCGGGGCCGCCGGGGACAACACTGGCAATGCTGGTGTACTCATTCTCCCGGCCCAGCAAGGCGCCGATACCTTCCAGGGACAGACGCATTGAAATTTCGAAATTCTCGGAGCTGCGTGGCGACATGTATGCGGTATGCGGTTCAATCGACTGCGCAAATGCATTCATGAAAAATTGAAAAACATCATCCGAATTGAGTTCTGAAATTCTGCGGTCCAGGTTTTTGTAGCGGTCCTGGAGTGTTTCAACAATCGCCTCGTCTTCCTTGCCCGCGAGACGCAGACGCAAATAGTCATTTTTGACGCGCTGGCGCCAGAACTCATTGAGCTCGGCCTCGTCTTTGGCCCACTTAACCTCGCTGCGATCCCAGGCATAACTTTCGTCAACACTAAAGTCCATCGGGGTTTTCAGCTGCTCCTGTGCGAACTTGACCCTTTCATGAACGCGGTCCACGTAAACATTGAACATTTCGTAGGCCGGTGAAGGATCAGAGTGTTGCAGGGCGTCGTCCATGTACAGGCGGTAAGGCGCAAAAGTGGCAATGTCACTGGCGAGGTAAAAGCTGAAATTGGGATCGAGTAAATCCAGGTAGCGGTCGAATATTTTTTTAGAGAGTTCGTCATCCAACCGGGTGTCTTTATAGTGCCAGTTGGCCAGGAACTTGGTGGCAAGATTGCTGCGCAACCGTTGTTCCACGCTCGGCTTGAATGTGACCTGCTCCACCGGCTGGGTGGCTGCCCAAACGGAGGTGGTAATTAAAATGACAAATAAAAATTTAACCGTTCTCAAACCCATTTACTCCACATCTTGTGATTCTTACAAACCAATAATCGCCTACCAACTGACCACAAACCCGGCCATGAGTTGCCGGGTTGTGCGAATTCTTCAGACTATTAAGCCACTTGGCGGCGTCATCATGCAAGGGTCAAAAGTTTAGTTGCCCCTGATTAGCGACAGAATTACACCTGGCAGGATGACTCGCTAATGGACTGTGTCGTCATAAATGCAGGTCACTAATCTATCAAACCCGATTCCTCTGCCATCAGGTCGGCATGATACGACGAGCGAACCAGCGGACCGGATGCCATGTGCATAAAACCCAGCTCATAACCAAAACTGGCAAGCTTCTCGAACTCTTCGGGTGTCCAGAACCGCAATACCGGGTGGTGATGGGGCGTCGGCTGCAGGTACTGACCCAGTGTGATCATATCGACATCGTGGGCGCGTAAATCCCGCAGTACCTGCTCAACCTGTTCATAGCTCTCACCCAGGCCCAGCATGATTCCCGATTTGGTCGGAACGTCAGGGTGCTGCGCCTTGAATCGCTTTAGCAACTCCAGTGACCAATCGTAATCCGCCCCTGGCCTGACATTTGGATACAGTGGTTTGACCGTTTCCAGATTATGATTAAACACATCCGGCGGTGATGTTTTGAGTATCTCCAAAGCACGGTCCATGCGGCCTTTGCCACGAAAATCCGGGACCAGTATCTCCAGTTTTATATTCGGGCTCAGTTCACGGATACGATCCAGGCAGCGCACATAATGTTCAGCTCCACCATCGCGCAGGTCATCCCTGTCAACCGAGGTAATGACCACGTAACGCAACTTCATGTCATGGATGGTTTTCGCCAGGTTCTCAGGCTCATTTTCATCGGGTGGGTTCGGCCTGCCATGGGCCACATCACAGAATGAGCAGCGTCGGGTGCAAATTTCACCGAGGATCATGAAGGTGGCCGTGCCCTTGTTGAAACACTCGTGGATATTCGGACAGCTGGCCTCTTCACATACAGTCACCAGGCTATTGTCGCGCAGACGCGACTTGAGTTCGGCCACGGCATTGCCTGAAGGCAAGCGCACGCGGATCCACGGCGGCTTGCGCAATACCGGCGCATCCGCGTCAAAACGCGCGGTGTTGCGTGCAACCTTGGCGGCGCCCAGTTCCTTGGAACCGGAATCCTTGCGGGTGCTTACGCGAATCGGGATTTTATTCTGATCAGTCATAGCTACCATCTGTCCGATTAAAGATCGCCTTCCCCGGGTAATCCTCCGGATGCAAAGCAGAACCTGTCATTGTAGCCCAAAACCCCGGCCAGCCTGATGAGCAGGCGCTCTTCTACATCACTGATGCGAACTTCGTTGGCAAGGGCCGACAACTGGGTGACTTGCAGCCCCTGGAAACCACAGGGGTTGATGCGTTGGAACGGTTCGAGATCCATAGCAATATTGAAGGCGAGCCCGTGAAACGACTTTCCTTTCCTGATGCGTAGGCCCAGTGATGCTATTTTTACGCCATCGATATAGACACCCGGGGCGCCTGCGATCAGGCCCGCCTGGATGTCGTAACTGTTCAGCACCTGGATGATGGCCTGTTCAATACCCCTGACCAGTTCACGCACACCCATGCCCAGTCTTTTGATATCAATCAACGGATAGGCAACGATCTGACCCGGCCCGTGATAGGTAACCTGGCCACCCCGATCTACCTGTATCACAGGAATATCGCCGGGCGCCAAGATGTGTTCGGCCTTTCCGGCCTGTCCCTGTGTGAACACCGGCGGGTGCTGCACCAGCCACAGCTCGTCGGGGGTTTGTGGGTCCCGGTGGTTGGTAAAAGCCTGCATCGCGTGCCAGACACGCTCATAGTCCATCAGGCCGAGGCGCCGGACCTGCAGATCTGCCGCTGGCATTACAACGCCATCAGCACGTGTTCGCAAGCGGTTAAATCCTGGTAGATGCGGTCCAGCTGATCCTTTGACAGGGCTTCAATGGTGACGGTCACCGAAATAAATTTACCCGAACTGCTCGCGTTGATGGTGACCTTCTCACCCGCATACAGCACCGCATGCTCCAGGACAATCTCTGTCACCAACGCTTCAAAATCATTTTGATCACGACCCATGGCCTTGACCGGAAATTTACATGGAAACTCCAACAGGGTCTGTTGCTGCTCTGGTGCTTGTTCAGGAGGATACTTTGAAGCCATCAATCATCCTCGAACAAGCCACCAAACCACATCGTGACGCCATCCCAGGTGCGACCGAAGAAACCGGCCTCATTGATGGATTCCAGCGCCACCAGGCCACGGCTGGCAATCTCTGATCCCTCAAGGCGGATGGAGATTTCGCCGACCGTCTCGCCCGCGGTCAAGGGCGCTATCAACTCGGGCCGCATCTCAACCTGCGCATCGAGCTCGTCATAGCGGCCCCTCGGAATGGTGACAAAAAGCTGCTCCTCGATCCCCAGTTTGATTTGCTCGGTTTCACCCTTCCAAACCTTGCCCTGCGCTAATTCCTGCCCGGCCTTGTAGAGCTGCACAGTCTCGAAAAAACGGAACCCGTAGTTAAGCAGGCTCTGGCTTTCTGTAACCCGTGAAGCTTCGGAGCTTGAGCCCAGAACAACAGACACAAGACGCATGCCGTCACGCTTGGCCGATGCGGCAAGACAATAGCCGGCAGCTTGTGTATGGCCGGTTTTCAAGCCGTCAACAGCCGGGTCACGCCACAGCAGATTGTTACGATTATGTTGCCTTATGTTATTGAATGTATATTCTTTTTCCGAATACCAATGATAGTAGTCAGGGAAATCCTCGATCAGCGCAACACTCAATAAAGCGACGTCCCTCGCCGTGGTGTAATGCTCGGCATGCGGCAGTCCGGTAGAGTTCATAAAGTGGCTGTTGAGCATTCCCAGTTGCGCGGCGTAATGGTTCATCAGGTCAGCAAATGCTGCCTCGGAGCCAGCCAGGTGTTCGGCCAGCGCAACACTCGCATCATTGCCCGATTGGATCACCATACCCTTGATCAGTTGCTCAATCGTGACCTCCATACCGGGTTCGATGAACATCCGGGAACCACCGGTGCGCCAGGCCGCTTCACTGACATTCACCAACTCATCGAGCTGGATGTTTCCAGCTGCCAGTTCGGTGAACACCACGTAACTGGTCATCACCTTGGTGATGCTGGCAGGCTCGACCGCCGTATCCGGACTGCTCTCCACCAACACCCTGCCACTGTTGAAGTCGATCAGGATATAACTGTTGGCCCCAAGTGCAGGAGCTGCCGGTGTTGGCAAGCCCTTGGGTGGAGGCGGTGTTGGACGTTGTGCCATCGCAGCCATTGGTATGGCCATTGCAAGGACAAATAACATCAGGATTTTTTTCATGATCAACTTTTATTCCATGTAAAACGTTGGGCTTGTATTGCCACTGCGGGTGCCTCAACCGGCTGTCTATTAAGGCCAGAAACCCTCAACGATTAACCTTATGCGGGCGTTCATAGCCCAGTTCAACCACGCGCTGGCTGCTGGCTTCAAGTTCTGCCTCCGAAGCGTATGGCCCTATCCATACCTTATACAACCCCCGGCTCTTTTTAACCGAGACCGGTTTCAGTTGTGCCGCCACCATTTTACCCGCCAGTTCATCGGCGGTTCTGCGCTTACTGAACGCTCCGACCTGCAAAAACGTCCCGTCGGCAAGCTTTGCCGACGAGCGCTTCGATGTTTTGACATCAAGGGCCCGTACATCTATCCGCGCAGTACCTGTTTTATCAACTCCGAGCCTGATCGCTGCCGCATATGACAAGTCTATGATGCGGCCTTCATGAAACGGTCCGCGGTCATTGATTTTAACTATCATCTTGCGCCCATTGTCGAGATTGGTCACCTCGGCATAGGTGGGTAATGGCAGGCTTTTATGCGCCGCGGTGGCCAGGTGCATATCGTAGGGCTCACCGCTGGAGGTTCGCCGACCGTGAAACTTGCTGCCATACCAGGACGCGATACCCCGCTCATGGTAACCCTTGCTGGTTGGCAATACCGTATATGTCTTGCCCAGAACCGTGTATGGGCTGTGGTTTCCATAACGTGCCAGCGGTTCATTTTTAGGGACCGCGTCTTTTACATCCGCCGGCGAAATCTGGCGGTCCGATGGACCGTCGCGCGAATCGTCTTTTTTATCCCCGGCACAAGCCGCCAGCAGCAAAGCCGCGAACACCGCCGGAATTATCAGCTTCGACATCAAAGTTGATCCATGCCTTTCTTGATCTCCTGGCTCAGTTCATACACCGCCATCGCGTACCGAGGACTGCGGTTATAGCGGGTTATAACGTAAAAGTTTTTAAACGTCAGCCAGTAGGTATTCGTGTCTTCTTCCGCCAGCTTTAAGACTGCTGCGGGCAGGGCCGGTGACAATTCACTGGAACTCCTGAAGCCCTGTTCGGCCCACTCGGCAACAGTGAGGGTCGGTCTGAAATCATGGCTGGATATTTTATCGAAAGCCGCATCTGCCGAGGCCAGTGCCCGACGCGTAATCGGCTTGCCGGGCTGCCACCCATGCCGGTGCAGGTAATTGGCAACGCTGCCGACCACATCCGCTGTCGATCGCCACAGGTCACGACGTCCATCAGCGTCAAAATCGACCGAGTATTCCCGGTAACTGCTTGGCATAAACTGCCCCATGCCCATTGCGCCTGCATATGAGCCGGTCACCTTGTTCGCAGGCAGGTCTTCCTCGGCGGCCAGCTGGATATAATGCATCAACTCTTTGGAAAAAAATGGCGAGCGGTCAGAGGAAAGGTTTTTGGGGTAATAAAAACCCAGGGTTACCAGCGCATCAATGGTGCGGTAGCTTCCGGTAATACGCCCATAAAAAGTTTCTACACCAATAATCGCAACAATGATCTCTTCATCCACGCCGAACTGTTCCGAGACCGCTGCAATCAACTCGCGGTTTTCGATCCAAAAATCGATACCCTCGTTAATCCGCTTGGAGGTCAGAAATATGGGGCGATACTCATGCCAGGGCTTGCCCTCGGCAGGACGACTGATGGCGTCAATGATGGATTGCTTGTATTCGGCCTCGGCCAACAAGACTCGCACCTCGTTCTCCGGCAGACCATGTTCAGACACCGCCCGTTGCACAAACTCCTCAGAGCCGGGGTGCTCCAGGGCCAGCGCAGGTGCGCAGAAGAGCATTAAAATCAAAAAAATTCGCATTACACAGGGTTCCTGACTGATTGTTTAAACACTATTTACCAAATCCAGGGACAGAGTTTAACCGAATGGAGCATAAAATCCGTCTTTGGGGTTGTTAAAAATAATTACAAACCACTAAATGGACATCTAATTGCCCCGTAAATTGCATCATTCCCGGAGATGCCCGCAAGGCGTTCATGCAACCAAATACACGACTGCCGTGAAATCAGTATCCGGGCTTTGATGATGGCATAAGCCCAGGCCCGCCCGGGCAAGCACTGGCTGCGATAGCAAAGCAACATGCGGCTTCAATTAGCGTATGAATTTTCTGTGCCCGTATATTGACATCATCATGCCAAAGCCTGCCAGCAGGGTCACCGCAGATGTTCCACCATAGCTGATCAGGGGCAGTGGTACACCGACAACTGGCAGAATGCCCGCCACCATTGCACCGTTGACCAGCACATAGACAAACAATGTCAGGCTTAATGCCCCTGCCAGCAAACGTGAGGCCGTGTAACGTGCGACGCTGGCTATATACAGGCCACGTCCGATCAACAACATATAGGCGACCAGCAGCAGGGTAACGCCAACCAGGCCAAATTCCTCGGACAATACGGCCAGGATAAAGTCGGTATGGCGCTCCGGGATGAACTCCAGGTTTGACTGGGTGCCATTCAACCAGCCCTTGCCGGTCAGGCCGCCGGAACCGACGGCTACCTTCGATTGAATAATATTCCAGCCATGACCCAACGGGTCCGCTTCAGGGTTCAGAAAGGTGCGCACCCGATTGCGCTGGTATTCTTTCATGACCAACCACAAAACCGGCGCCGCAGCGGTGGCCAGACCCACAAACCCAAACAGTACCCGCCACCGGAGACCCGCCAGGTAAAGCGTAAATATACCACTCGCCGCAACCAGCAAGGCTGTACCAAGATCAGGCTGCCTGGCAATCAAAAAAGCAGGTACAGCAAGGATTCCGAGGGTTACAAGAACAGACTTCCAGGCGGGCGGCAGAACCCTGTGGTGCAAATACCAGGCAACCATCATGGGTACCGCCAGCTTCATGATTTCAGATGGCTGGAAACGCAGCACCCCAAGGTCAAGCCAGCGCTGGGTACCTCGGCCCACACCGAGTATCCAGGTCGCAAGCAACAGGGCAATGCCCGCAGCATACAGCCACGGCGTCCAGATCCTGAGAATACGCGGTGGTACCTGGCTGATACCCAGCATCACCAGCAGGCCAAAGCCCAGTCGTACAGCCTGGCGTTTGACCATTGCCATATCCTGTCCGGAGGCACTGTACAAAACGAGCAAGCCAAATCCCATGATGACCACGAGCAGGATCAGCAGAACCGGATCAAGACGGGGCTTTCCAAGCCAGGCTGGTATCATCGTTTTCATGGTTGCGACCGCCAGCCGATTTCCTGGTCAAGCCAGGCGTCCATTGTCGCACGGGCTACCGGTGAGGCAAACGTGGATCCTGCACCGCCGTGTTCAACGATAACCGCAACCGCAATCCTGGGCGCCTCAACCGGTGCAAAAGCAACAAACAATGCATGATCCCTCAAGTGCTTTGCCACATCCGTGTCTACCTGGTCTTTATCCTCAGCCAATTGGTAAACCTGTGCTGTGCCGGTTTTGCCCGCCATGCGATAAGGTGCGTCCACCGAGATACCCTTTGCTGTGCCGCGACGACCGTTCACAACCCTGTCCATTCCATCCAGAATCACTTGCCAGTTGTCCGGGTTTTCTACCGGCACCTGTTTTGCAACAGGTGCTTTGACGGGTTCCGCCCGCTCGTCACCGGCCTGCTTGGTGGCATGCACCAGTCTCGGCTCAAAACGTTGTCCGCCATTGACCAGGGCAGCCACGGCATTGGCCAGTTGTATGGGTGTTACAACATTGAACCCCTGGCCGATGCCGGCAATCACTGTCTCACCCGGATACCATGGTTCTTCGTGGGCGGTCCGCTTCCAGGCACGCGACGGCAGGATTCCCTTGCCTTCACCACTGGCATCAACCCCGGTAACCTCGCCAAAACCGAACTGCGAAAGGTACTGGTGCATGCGGTCGATACCCAGATCCATCGCCAACTGGTAAAAGTAGGTATTAACCGACTGCTCCAGTGCATCTTTAATATCGACCGAGCCATGGCCTCTGTCTTTCCAGTCACGGTATGGACGGCTATAGCCTTCGATATAAAACTCACCATTTGAGAACACGCGGGTGCTCGGTGTAACCAGGCCAAGCTCCAACCCCGCAAGACCGACAAAAGGTTTTAGCGTAGAACCCGGCTCATAACCACCCTTGAGTGCCCGATTGAATAATGGTCTTCCTGGTGCATTGAGAATTTCTCTATAGGCCTGCTGGCCAATTCCGTGTACAAACGCGTTTGGATCATAAGCGGGTTTGCTGACCATCGCGATGACACTGCCATCAACCGGGTCAATTGCCACCACTGCGCCCGGACGATCGCCAAGGGCATCCCAGGCGGCCCGCTGCACTGCCACATCGATGGAAAGAACAAGGTCAACCCCCGGTATGGCATCCTGGCGTTCCAGTACATTCAAGACCCGGCCACTGGCATTGGTTTCCACCTTCTCAATACCAGTGGTGCCATGCAGGTCCTGCTCGCGAAACTGCTCGATACCGATTTTCCCTATCGTTCGGGTGCCACGATAATTTCCCTCATCGACACTGGCAATATCATCCGCATCGAGACGCCCGGTATATCCCAGGACATGGGTTAATAATTCACCATAGGGGTAATGCCTTGCCAGGTAAGGAACCACGTCTGCTCCCCGGAACCGGTGCCTGTTAACCACAAACCGGGCAACTTCTTCCTCGCTCAGGTTGAATTTCACCGGAATACTTTTAAACACATGGTAGTTTCGGCGGGCTTGATGAAAGCTCTTTCTGTGGTCCGCATTCAGCTCGATCATGCCGGCCACAGCATCCAGCAGGGCCTCCAGTCCTTCTGTTTTTCCGGGAACATTTTCCGGCACGATTTCCAACCGGTAGGCGGGCCGGTTTTCGGCGATGATCCGTCCTCGCCGGTCATAGATAATGCCCCGGTTGGGGGCAATCGGCCGGACCGACACACGGTTGCTTTCCGAACGTGTCGCAAAGCTATCAAAGGCAAAAATCTGCAGCCATACATAGCGGCTCAACAACACCAGCAAGAGCAGGGCGATAAGAACAAAACCACTCCAGGCCCTGCGCTTGAACAAGCGTTGCTCGCTCTGCTCATCCTTGATTGCACGACCACTGGAACGCCGGATCATGGACTTCGCTGTCGCATGCCGGCACGGATTCGGTCCAGCAACAGGAACAACCATGGCCATATAGCCATCCCAACCAATGGCGCCAGCCAGTATTTCCAGGTCGGCATCGGCTCACCCAACAGGGCCGTAATCCAGATCAGGATAATACGGTCGTTGACCAATAGTCCCAGCACGCTGATGGCCTGTTGCCAGGGAGGGAAAAATCGCAGACGGTAACGAAAACGTTTAACCAAAAACACCATCACGACCAGGCTCAGCGCATGCATGCCCATCAGGCTGCCACTGAGGATATCCACCAGCAATCCGGTCAGGAAAGCCAGGCCCATGCCAATCATGTCCTCGGTCTCCAGCGCCCAGTAGATCACCACCATGGCCACCCAGTAGGGACTGAATGGCAACAACGCATCCGGCAATGGCAGCAGTGACAACAGGACCGCTGCGATCATGGTTAATAAAACCACGCTCCGGCTTTCGCGCCTGGACTTCACGGCTGTTCATCCTGAAGAGCGGGTTCAAGGAACTGTGGCTCGATCAGCAGCACCTCACGGCCTCGATCGAGGGCTGCAAATGGCCGCATGTAAACGGCGGCAAAAGTTCCTCCGGTGTCACGCTCAACACGTTCGACCTCACCGACGGGAAACCCTGGTGGAAAACGGTCACCAAGCCCGGAAGTAACGATTACATCACCCACCCTAACGTCTGCCTGCAAGGGCACGTTGGGCATCAACAGGTGACTGGTCTCGCCACTACCATAGGCCACGGTGCGCAAACCGGTGCGATTAATTTGTACCGGTAGCGCATGATCAGGGTCGGAAATCAGGCGCACGGTGGAATAATGACGATGAACATCTTCGACCTGCCCAACGATGCCAAGCCCATCAATCACGGCCTGGCCAACTACCACACCTTCTTTAACCCCGCGATCAATCCAGATTTTGTGTGAAAACGGGTCAAGGGTAACCCGCTTCATTTCTGCAAACCGGAACTGGTAAGTCCTGCCCTCGGTCGCCTTGAGCAGGTCCCTCAGGCGCTGGTTCTCCTGCTGCAAAGCAGCCAGGGTCTGCACTGAGCCGGCGGTTTCAAGCAAGCTTTGCCTGAGCAACTGGTTTTCCGACAGCAGGTCTGCCCGGGCGCGTGTTTTCTGTTCAATGGACTGCAACACTTTTGTCGGCCAGCCAACAAGATGGAACACCGGCTCAAAGGCCAGCTCCATGGCACTGCGGAAGCGGGGAACATAGCGCCCATGTTGATCCATGAACATCAAGACGATAGCCAGCAGGATGTACATCATCAGCCGCGCGGTGCGGCTGCCGTCCTCGCCGAACCAGTGACCGGAACCTGATGAGTCTGTATGTGCCACTACGTATCGTATACCTGCGTTGCCAGGCTTGGTCGCCTGGCGCGAACTACCCCTTAAAGCTTAACTGGAAGTGAAAAAATCACCATGATTTTCGTCCATTAACTCAAGTGCGCGTCCACCGCCCCTGGCGACACAGGTGAGCGGGTCATCCGCGACGAATACCGGCAAACCGGTTTCCTGTGCTATCAGGTGATCGAGGCCTTTCAACAAGGCGCCACCACCGGTCAATACGATGCCGGTTTCAACCACGTCAGCGCAGAGTTCCGGCGGGGTCTGCTCCAGTGCTGCCTTGACTGCATCGAGGATGCTGGCCAGACTTTCAGTCAATGCCTCCAGCACTTCGTTGCTATTAATGGTAATCCTGCGTGGCACACCTTCTGCCAGGTTACGGCCGGAAACGGATAGCTCCTCAGCCTCTTCATCCGGCCAGGCCCGGCCAATACTGATCTTGATATTCTCAGCCGTAGATTCTCCGATCAAGGTACCGTAGTTTCGCCGTACAAAGTTGACGATTGCTTCATCAAACTGGTCACCTCCAACACGCACCGAATTGGAATACACCAGGCCATTGAGCGAGATCACGGCCACCTCTGATGTTCCACCACCGACATCCAGGACCATCGCACCGCGGGCTTCGTGCACGGGAATACCTGCGCCTATCGCCGCTGCCATGGGCTCTTCAACCAGGAATACCTCACGTGCACCGGCACCTTCGGCAGACTCCTTGATGGCCTTTCGTTCAACCTGGGTTGAACTGCATGGAACACAGACCAGAACCCTCGGGCTCGGCCGCAGAAAACGTGATTCATGTACCTTTTTAATAAAGTGCTGAAGCATGGCCTCGGTCATATTGAAGTCCGCAATAACACCATCTTTCAACGGTCGGACTGTTCTGATATTTCCCGGTGTACGACCCAGCATGCGCTTGGCTTCAGCACCAACAGCCGCCACTGACTGGGGTCCGCCAGGCCCCCGGTCCATGCGCACTGCCACCACCGATGGCTCATTCAGGACGATGCCCTGGCCACGCACATATACCAGTGTATTTGCCGTTCCCAGGTCAATGGAAAGATCATTAGAAAAAAGACCGCGGAGACTTTTGAAAACCATGTTGTTATATTCCGTGGCAAAAGCCAGGTTCAGGGCTGGATAATGTATCAGCCAGCCTGCTTTTCGGCAAGCGGCGTGGCATGGGATCGCCATTCATTCATCGAGTTTTTAATAAACTCGCAGGCGCAGGCGCAAAATCCGTTAAAATGGCGGATTCCAAAAAGACTTAAAAAGGTACGGATCAAAGAATGTCAGCATTAATCTGTGGTTCCCTGGCTTACGACACCATTATGGTTTTCCCGGAAAGGTTCAAGGACCATATCCTGCCCGACAAAGTGCACATGTTAAATGTGTCTTTCCTGGTGCCTGAAATGCGCCGCCAATATGGGGGAGTGGCCGGCAATATTGCCTACAACCTCAAAATGCTGGGTGGCGACCCGTACCCAATGGCAACCGTGGGCGATGATTTCGGACCTTACCAAAGACGCCTTGAGTCACTGGGTATCTCAACCCGCTATATCCGGCATCTGGAAGGCGAGTTCACGCCCCAGGCATTCATTACAACCGACATGGATGACAACCAGATCACCGCCTTTCACCCGGGAGCAATGCAGGAAAGCCAACTGAACAGTGTCGGCGATACCGAAGGCATAACCCTGGGTATCGTGGCGCCGGACGGCAGGGAAGCAATGCTGCAGCATAGTGCAGATTTTCAACGCCACGGTATTCCACACATCTTTGATCCGGGTCAGGCCATGACGCTGTTCGACGGTAACGACCTGAAAACATTCATTCGCCAGGCCAACTGGGTAGTGGCAAATGACTACGAGTTTCAACTCATACGGGAACGCACCGGTCTCAGCACAGAAGAGATTGCCGGGCAGGTTGAAGCCCTGATAATCACCCGTGGCGGTGATGGCTCGACCCTGGTGACAAGCTCGGGTGAAGAGCACATAGAGACCGTAAAGCCATCTGCAATACTGGATCCTACCGGTTGCGGCGACGCTTACCGCTCCGGGCTGCTTTATGGCCTGCTAAACAACCTGGACCTGACAACCGGGTGCCGCATCGGATCTGTGATGGGTGCTTTAAAAGTCGCTGTCCAGGGTCCGCAAAATCACACGCATACGCTGGAAGAGATCGTCGAGCGCTTCAAACAGGCATATGGATATTCATTTATCGACTAAATTTCGCAAAAACCTGCACTTAAATGGATAACCCGGCATTCATTCCGGGTAAATTTACAGTTGACAATCAACACCGGTAAATGGAAAATTGCCGCCCCGATCGCAATGGTCGGGAAAA
>CALJWY010000268.1 GCA_937974465.1 uncultured Lysobacterales bacterium
GAAAACCAGGCAAAAGCTTATTAGTATTGAGACGGCAGTCAGCAGAACACATTTATTTTTGGTTGTTCTGACTACCAAATTCCGGGCCATCATAATGAATCTCCTCTTCATGGTCCGTGTCGCCAAGCAAGCCGGATTTAACAGGCATCCGGCTCGCATTGAGCAAACATTTCCGTTTACCGGACTATTTTTTCTTCGCCAGGGCTTCACGACCCAATTTTGCAAATTGGTAGAAACCAACAAACGGCAATGCAATCACGTAACCGAGAGCGATAAAGGGTGATGCGAAGAACAAGCCGATATTCCTGGCTATCTTCGAGATATCACTGCGCTCAGCTGCGACACTGGCTGCTTCGGGCGCAACCGCAATCGTTTCTGCATCATTGACGGCCTCTTTTGCTTTCAGGCTCGTGTCTGACTCGTTTACGGCTTTAAGCGTGATACTTTCAATGATTTCCGGTGTAAGTGGCTTGCGAACAAAGCCACTGGCACCCAATACATTTGCCTTGGCCTCATTTTCATCCGTGCCATAACCCGTAATCACGACAACGGGTGTCCACGGACAACGTGCCTTGATACGCTCTGTCACTTCCAGCCCATCGATGCCTGGCATTTTTATATCGGTGAAGACAACGTCAAACTCTTCTTCATCCATCGTATGGAGTGCTTCCTCACCACTCAATGCAGTGCTGACCTCGTAACCTTTATCGGACAAGACCCGATCAAAACTACGTCCGACAACCTCATCATCATCTATGACCAATACCTGTAATTTAGTACTCATGATTTACTCCTTATACTTCACTAATTCATAACTAATTTGTCGCCGGAGGCAGGTGCAGAGGATTCACCGGCTTGTGCACCATCCCTGTCACTTCGCAACGACCAACGTTTTTGAGTCATTGCATCATTCGTTATCCTGATTACCTCAGCTGGCCCCAACGGCTTGGTGAGGTAATTGAACGCGCCCAGCCGCACGGCTTCTTTCGCCGTTTCTAAACTTGGAAAACCGGTAATAACTACCACCTCGCTGTCTGGCCACTTTTCTTTTATGGTTTTGAGTACATCCATGCCATCAATGTCTGGCATGCGAAGATCCAACAGAACAACGTCAAAGGCGTTGGTTTCCATGACGCTGAGCGCTTGCTGGCCACCTTCAGCCGCCTGGGCATTACAATTTGCGCTTTCGAGACTCCTCAGATGACTGAGTCGAACAACTTCTTCATCATCTACGATGAGGATGTTGGCTTTGTCTTTCATGTGTCCACCCCGCCCTATTTGTTTCAACAGAATAGATGCAACTTACGTGCCAGATATTTATTTAGGCTTGAAATTTTATTGTTTTATTTTTAAATACAATAGCTTGCAGTGTTCTTAAATTACGCACTCAAGAACCCGAGGCTACACTTTTGGGCCTTGAAGTATGTTTTATTTATACTAATTTATGCTGAACAGACTTAAATATACTTATTTATCAATAATTTATTGATACAGTATATATGTATATTTTTTATATACAGCAATAGCGGGAGTGGCTTGAAACCTATATACAGCAATGATGATCTAGGTCATTAACGAGTTGGGCAAGCGTCTTTATATTGAACATCGATTGCTATGTCGTCTGCGGAGCAAAAAGGCGATTTTCAGGAAATTTTTGCCGGTATTACCAATAACAAGGCGCACACAGATTATTATGGATATTTTTTCAATGGCGCGGTTGCACGCGTTAACTTCTTCCAGCGTTTCAAAATCTGTTCTTTCTTCCTTCAGCAAGCTGCTTTTTGCCGTATTCCTGGTGACCGTTGCACAGATCCCGCTTAATAGCACAGCATACGCCGAGCCGGATAACCCGAAACTCAGCAATGATCGATGCCTGCGCTGTCATGGCAGAGAGAATTACTCCAAGAAGGCCGCCAATGGCGAAGAACGCCAGCTGCATGTGACAGCAGAAAAGTTCCAGCAAAGCGTGCACGGTGGTCGTGACTGCGTGAATTGCCATAATGACATCGTCAAAATCCCGCATAAAAAAGGCCTTGATCGCAAAGTGGGTTGTGTGAAGTGCCATATGGATCTGTGGGAAGAGGCCCAGGCTGCCGAAGGCAATGGCAAGGATGAACGTCTTGGCGTGGTGGTGGAGCAAATCGAGAGCTACATGTCCTCGGTGCATGCAAGACCCAATATCAATGACCAGTCACACACCAACGCAACCTGTTATGACTGTCATGATGCACATTACATAACGCCGATTGACAGCGCTGCGCACCCCGAAAACCGTCTCAAGATTCCACTGGTTTGCGGGCAGTGCCATACCGATATCCTGAACACCTACATGACATCCGTGCACGGTAAGGAAATCGGTGGCGGAAATACCACTGCTGCGGTTTGCAGTGATTGCCACTCCACCCATAATATCGCTGCGCCAAAAGACGTATCGGAACGCCTGGCCATCACCGAGCACTGCGGCGATTGCCACCATGAATCCCTCGAGTCCTATACGGAGACCTATCACGGAAAGATCACGCGCCTGGGTTATGGCGAGACCGCCAAGTGCTACGACTGCCATGGCTCCCATGGCATTAAGCGGGTCAATGAGCCCGACTCAAAGGTCCATAACGGTAACCGGCTGGAAACCTGCCAATCCTGCCATGTTGACGCCACCGAGGGTTATGTCACTTTTCAACCTCATGGCACCACTGATAACTTTGCTGACTACCCCGTAATGTGGCTGGCATCCAAGGGCATGATTGCGCTGTTGCTGGGTACCTTCAAATTTTTCTGGCTTCACTCCGCCCTTTGGTTCTACCGTGAGTACCAGGATCGCAAGCACGGCAAGGACCGGCCTCACCTGCGCACTGAAGACCTGCCAAAGGGCAAGACACATTTCAGGCGCTTTACCATCTGGTGGCGGGTCGCACATCTAATTGGTGCACTATCCATCATGCTACTGGCCTTAACCGGACTCACAGTGCTGTTTTCAGGCAGTGCCTGGGCTCCCGTGGCCATGAATTTACTGGGTGGGCCTGAATCGGCCGCCATCCTGCACCGTATCGGCGCGATTGGCTTCATGGGCGTGTTCTTTGTTCACCTGGTTTACTTCGCATTCCATATTGGCCGCAATTGGCGGACGTTCGAATTCTTCGGGCCCAATTCGCTGATACCCAACTGGGACGACCTGGGCGATGCCATTGCGATGTTCCGCTGGTTCTTTGGCCTCGGACCCCGCCCGGTACTTGATCACTACAGTTACTGGGAGAAGTTTGATTACTGGGCCCCCTTCTGGGGTATGACGATCATTGGCGTCAGCGGCATGATGATGTGGTTCCCTGAATTCACCGCCGGCTACCTGCCAGGCTGGGTATTCAACGTAGCTGCCATCGTACATGGTGAAGAAGCCATCCTGGCGGTGGTATTCCTGTTCACGGTGCACTTCTTCAACAACCACTTCCGACCGGACAAATTCCCGCTGGATACCACCATGTTCACTGGCAGCATTCCCTTGGAGCATTACCGCCACGAACACCGGCGCGAATATGATCGCCTGGTAGCCAGCGGCGAGCTTGAGAAGTTCCTGGTGGCTGCACCATCAGAGCCAATGGCGCGCGGTTCAAGCATACTTGGCGCTACATTAATTGTGATCGGCCTGACCCTGTTAACACTGGTCATACTGGGCTTCCTGGGCGTCTAGGGGGATAAGTGAACCAAGCAGGGTTAAGGTTGTATACTAACGATGTAAGCGGATGGCTGTTATCACTGTCCGCTTACCTGTCAGCAGATAATAAACATTAACGTAATTGAGGTTTTTATGAAAAACATCCTGCTTGGCCTGGCCATTTTTACCCTGCTTGCGGCCTGCTCTAAAGAGCCGGAGTCCACGGAGACCGTAATCGACCTGGCGGCCGGAAAAGCTATCGCGGAAGCCGATTGTGCAGATTGTCATGGAATGGATGGGCGTGGAGAAACCTCCGAAATTCCTCACTTAACAGCACAACCCTTGCAATACCTGGTTGACGCCATGCATGCCTACCGTGACGGTGGACGACTGCATGCCGCCCTGCAGGACATGACAGCAGGAATGAGCGAAGCGGATATCGTCAATATAGCCGGCTACTACTCGAGCCTGCCACCATTAGAAGCCACTGCAGTCGCTCAGCTTGACAACGGCGCCTATAAGCACGGTGCCTCGGTTGCCGCATTATGTGAAGATTGCCACGGTGAACAAGGTGTTAGCTCAACCGAAGGTATCCCCAGCCTGGCTGGTCAACAACCGGCATACCTGATCGTATCGACCCAGGAATACAAGAATGGCACGCGCGGCAACCAGGACAAATCAGAAATGCTCGCCGAACTTGGCCAGGTAGACATAGAGAAAATGGCCATGTACTTTGCCGCGCAGTCTGCCCCGGCACGCCCGGCACCTCCTTTCGGTGACCCGGTGAAGGGCAAAGCTGCATCGGCAAGTTGTGGTAAATGTCATGGCGCGCGCGGCATCAGCCATGAACCATTGACACCGAGCCTGGCTGGCCAGGAACCGGTATACCTGACAAAGGCCATCAGGGCGTATCGCGACCATGAGCGTGTCGACGAAGCCAATATGCCGGAAAGAACCAATGAGCAGATCGCTGATATTGCTGCCTATTATGCTACGCAACAGGCAGAGGCCTCTGTTGAAGGTGCGTTATCCGGTGAGGAAATCGCTGCCAAGTGTGATCGCTGCCACAACCCTCCATCAGGCATTAGAAAACTGAACATCCCTACCCTGCGCGGCCAAAGCCACGACTACCTGGTCAAGGCCATGAAGGAATACCGGCAGGAAGACCGGGATAGTTCCATGATGCACAAAATGAGTACGCGCTACACCGACGAAATGATTGAGACCATCGCAAGCTACTACGCTGCTCAATAATCTCCTGCAGGAGCGCAAAGATAAGGCCGGTAACCGGTTACCGGCCTAGATGCCTGCCGGGGCTGTTGGTCGCAATTCCCCGCACTCAAAAACTCATTTCCTGAAGGCGCCTGCCACGGCTCTGCGCAAACACTACCGTGGTTCCGTCGGTGACATGAAATTCGGTCAAAAGTTGATGTAATTGCTATCTGAATCCATGCGATAATAGCCCCGCTGCCTATATCTATGCAGCATTACAGTAATTAAAGCCGGGTTCATAATGCATTCAGCATAACAAGCTCATAATGAACCTGATCACAACTGATAAGAAGAGGATTTTAACCATGACGTCTTTAAAAATCGCTCTCAACTCCATTAAAGTTGCAGCTTTCATTTCACTGCTTACTTTTGGATTCGGAGCACCGGTACTCGCAGAAGACCTGACTGATTCTGCAACCTGCTTCGACTGTCACGATGATACCGATCGGGATCCACCAAGCGATCCGAACCGCCCACAGGTACACAAACCTGAAGGTGGTTTTTTTGTCGAATCCCATGCTGATTTTGACTGCATCGATTGCCATACCTATATCACCGATCTCGAGCACGACGAAACCGCTCCTGATATGGAAGTCGATTGCCTGGAATGCCACGACGAGGTTCCAACAAAAGAGTAAAAAGAGCCATGCTCTGCTAAAAAGCCCCGTATTTCGGGGCTTTTTTTTGGCGCAAAACAAGCCAAAGAAAGCATGTGGGTGTTCTCCCTACCCGGCAGGCCAGATGCGCATGACTGCAGAGAGACAGGGGCAGTTGCGGGTTAGCAACACTAGCTTAGGCCCATGGCCTTACGACTATTTTTCTGCACTACACGGAAGGGTTGATCAGCCTTCAAAACACCTTTACTCTCCAAAGGTCCAACAGGTAATTTACCAAATCAGACAATTTGAAAAAATGAATTGATTTAGGTCAACATTTTTTAACTAAGGCCAGCAAACCGCTTCAAACTGACCTCAATCACGCACAAATATGATCTATATCATGTCTCAAATATGGGCGAACTAAGAGAATATAAAACAGGCATTTTGCCTACTTTAATTTATAAAGGGAGTACATGTAGTGAGTACCAAGAGAAGATCTAACAATAATTGGGCTGCCAAACGAGCCAGCCTGATTCTTGCTTTGTTAGTCATGCTCGTACCT
>CALJWY010000269.1 GCA_937974465.1 uncultured Lysobacterales bacterium
AGTTGGAGTAGGGGATTTATGCGTTTGGTTCATCTAACAGATCCGCATCTCAGTGATCTGGGCAATGTCAGCTATGCCAGCTTGCGGGGCAAGCGCTGGTCTGGCTACCTGTCCTGGCGTAAAAACCGGCGCAAAAAGTACCTGCCGGCGGTACTCGAAAAACTCTCAGTAGCCGTGCGTGCCGAAGAAGCCGACCAGGTACTCGTTACCGGCGACCTGGTTCATATCGGGCTTGAAAGCGAAATCAGGCAAGCCGCACAGTGGTTAAAGCAGCTGGCTGCACCCGATCAGTTGATGCTGGTGCCGGGCAACCATGATGTTTATGCGCAGGGAAGCGATGAACTGGTCCGGCGCTTGTGGGGTGAATACCTTTTTCATGGTTGTGACGGGCAGGACACACGGTTTCCTGTCGTCCGGCAGCTTGATGGTTTAAGGCTGATCGGTGTTTCAACCGCCTGTACGACCCCGTTGTTCATGGCGACCGGAAAATTGGGTCAGACACAGTTGAGCAGCTTGTCTGAATTGTTGAAGTCGGCAGCCAGCGAGCATCAACCGGTCTGCTTGTTGATACACCACCCCCCGCTGCCGGGCATGACAAACTGGCGTAAGGAGCTTAGTGACGCGGAGTCGCTACAGAAGCTATTGGAGCGGTTTCCGCCAGCATTGATTTTCCATGGCCATCTTCACCACAACCGGGAACAACAGTTCGGCAATACAAGAATATGTTGTACCGCAGCGGCGTCAAGTGTCAGCGATGCCTCCTACCGGGTAGTCGATATCGAACCCCGCGGCGATGTCATCAATTTTCGTATGCGTCTGAAAACCATAGCGATGGACGACCAGGATAAGCTGCAATTTGTTACCGTCGACGAACAAACCTGGCAGCAAGCGGGATAAACGCGTTACTCACAGGTTCCGATGTCGAATCGCGGCCACTGCAATCAGCAGCAGAACGAAGGGTGGTGTGAGGAGAACAATGGATGGATTCAGACCGAGTAAGCCGGCCAGGTGACCACTGAGTTGTTGCAGCAGGTAAAAACCGATTCCAATCAAACCGCCGATGATAGCGCGCTGGCTGGCAGAAACGGACCGCACCGAGCCCAGCAAAAAAGGCAGTGACAACAAGGCCATGGCCAGCAAGCCGGGTAACAGGCTTACCTGTTGCCAGAAAACGACTTCATAGTGGTGGGTATCAAGTTGGTTACGCTTGAGGTTGCTGATGATTTTAACCAGGTCGGAGGGCGCCAGGGCTTCAAGTGGCAGCATCAGCACGGAAGCCTGCCTGGCAGATAACAGGCTATCCCACATCATATTGTCGCGCCGGGTTTCAATCACGCGGGCGCCGTCAAACGTACTTTCCAGTACATCTGTCAATTGCCAGTTTTCCTGTCCCGCCGGGTAAGCGCTTGCGGCCTGGATGAGCCCGGTCAGGCGTCCCTTTCCATCGGTGGAGTAGATTTCGATTCCGGTTAGTGTCCGGTCAGACTGGATACCGTTGACGTGAATATAGCTGTCTGCATTTCGCGTCCAGATTGCCTTGGACGATCCCGTGCCAATATCCGTGTTTTGTAAGGTCTGGCCGCGCAACCTGGCCGCATCACGTTCAAAGCCGGGTACCACACTAAACTGCAATATTGTGATAAAAGCACCCAACAACAAAGCCAGTGCTGCTATGGTCTGGGCTATTCGCTGCTTGGATATGCCGATGGTCCGGATGGCAATCAGTTCACGGTGATTGGCCATTGCACCCAGTCCAAGCAACCCACCCAGTAATGCGGTTACCGGTAACAACTCCACAATGCGTTTGGGTGTGGTCAGAAACACGACCATCAATGCATCAGCCAGGGTGAAGCTGCCTTGCCCGACATCTTCGAGCTCTTCGGCAAGCGCAATGAAGCTGAACAAAGCGAGCAATAACAGCATGGCAGGAATCACCCCGGCCATGAAACGCTGCATGATATAGCGGTCAACCCTGAGCATGACGATCCCTGCGCTTCATCACGATAACCGGTACATACATACCCACCACCAGCAACGCCAGCAACCCCGGCACCCACCAGATGTGGCTGGCGCTGCCTTGCTCAACCCAGCTCCGGCTGACATCAAGCAGATTGAAGTACACAGCGTAGATCACCAGTGCCAGCAGCATCTTGGCGTAGCGCCCCTGACGCGGCCGGCTACGGCTCAATGGTATCGCTGCTAATGCCAGTAAAAACATGGACACCGGTGTGGATAATCGCCATTGAAATTCCGCCACTTCAGGTGGCATGGTGGCCTGGCTCAACTCAAGTGTGGAAGTGGATTTGACCTTGTAGCCCTGATCTTGCGGAGACTCGACCGGCAACCAGATCACAAAGGTTCCGAACAGGGCCGAAAAATCCGTGTCTTCAACCACCTTCTTGAAAACCCTGGCATCTTTTAATTCAAGCCGATGGAACAGCGGTCTTGCCAGGTATTCAAATGTCCCGCTGGATGCAGTGATGACCTGTAGGTCGCTGGCCTTTTTTGTGCGTACAAATACGCCGGTTAAATCGCGGCCATTCTCAGCAATGTGCTCAATAAAAACCGTGCGTTCATTGTCACCAAAGTTGTAAAACCGTGCAGCCCGTATTCGCCCGGTATCAGTAGATGCTTCCGCGGCTGCCTTGATCGCATAGGATTGTGTGTACGCCCATGGCCGCGCCCAGGTTGAAAGCAGTGCCACGATAATCGCCAGCACCAGGGTCAGTTTCAGTAATGGTTGCAACAGATGTGCCTCTGATATGCCACTGGCCCGCATGGCATAGATTTCAGAGTCGGTGTAAAGACGCCCCAGCCCGGTCATTACGGCCAGAAACAAACTCAGGGGTAACAGGACATCAAGAGAAATGATGGATTTAAGTAAAGTCAGCTGCACGACATCGGTGGCTCTTAGTAAGCCCGCGTCTGCATCCACCAGCAGGCGACTCAGACTGTATGTGACAAAAATTGCTACCAAGCCCAGGCATATGGCCAACAGCGGATGCACTATTTCCCGGATCAGGTATTGGTCAATGATCTTGTTGGCGGACATCTTGTGTTTTTGCGTATCCGGTGGTTTCAGGGATAATTCTTTTCCAGTGCCTGCTATGATCAGGTAGCTGGATTGCTAATTCCAGTGTTTCATGACGAGATGGATATGTTAAGAAAGGTTCATTATGTCCTGGCAATATCGTACCTGGCGGTATTGCTGCCATTGGAAACTGCAGTTTGTGATAACAAGGGGATCACGACTGTCAGTATCCTTGCCGATCAGGCCAGTGAGGATATTCAGCCCGGCATACTTCATCTTGAGGGCCATTTCAGCATGCAAACCCGTGACTGGAAGCTGGAGTCCACGCTGGCAACGGTGTATGGCAAGCCGGATAAACCGGACAAGGTTTACCTTGAAGGGTCGCCAGCCCGGTTTTCGATTAACCGGGATAATGAAGGTGGAATGGATGTCGTCGAAGCCACCGCGCCGGAGATGCTCTATCAACGCTCCACCAATATATTGCGGTTATCAGGTGGCGCCCTGTTGAAACTGGACGAAGAAATGGTGCGCAGCAAAGTGATTGAATACAACATTGAAACAGAACGGTATCGGGCCGGTGGTGCCGATGGTGTTTTAATCCATGTGCCTGTGAAAGACTGAGACGGCTTTATATCACCCTCTTACCCGGCCCATTGGACTACCACATCGCCAGCCGCTGCAAAATCCGCAGCATCATCGACCTCGCACCAACTCAAGCCATCGATTGGACAGGTACCCACGATACCTTCACTGGCAAGTTGGTCGATTGCGGATAGGTACCACAGTTTTAGTGCATCCGCTTTATCCATCATTTCTTCAAGTTTATCGGTAAATGCTTCCGCACCTTTCTGCTTGAAAACCATCAAGCCAATACTCTCGCCGCTAACCAGACTAATATCCAGTTGTTTGCTGACCTTCAGCAGGCGCTCGCCATCGGTGATGATTTTCATATCATCCAGATCAAAGTGTGGCTTGGAGTCGGTCGCAAGGGTGATCAGAAAGTCGTTGTCATAGGAAAGCAGACGTTGCAGCACCTTAGCCTCGAAAAGGGTGTCGCCATTCATCAGCACAAAAGGCTCTTCCATTTCAAAGCGTGCTTCCCAGCAGGTGCCCAGGTTATCGGTGTGGGCATACATGGGGTTGTGTAAGGTACGCACATTGAGACCACTGACGCCGGCGACAATGGTGTCCACCACCTCGCTGGCAAAGCCGGTCACGACGATGACTTCATCGATGTCACACTTTTTGATCTGGCTCAATTGCCACTCAAGGATCGATAAGCCATGCAGGGGCAGGCAGCACTTGGCCAGGTTTGAGGTCAACGGCATCAGTCTTCGACCCTGTCCTGCACTTAATATGATGGCTTTCAAGGTAACTCCTTTGAGCAGTTTTAATCGGCGGGAAAGTGCGCATTAGATCATGAATTCATCAATCTGCAAAACCAGAGGCTCCCTGGAGTTGCTACAATTGGCAACTCGTTTTCAAAAGTGAACCGTGGCATGTGCCAGGAGATTTGGGCGGGGCTCTGTCCCAGGCGCCTCAAAGTCAGAAGGATTGCAGAACCAGAGCATGTTAATCGATCTTCAAAACTCTACCGATAACCTGTCGCTGCAGGCGGAGGTATGCATAGTAGGTGCAGGCGCCGCAGGAGTTGCGTTGGCCAGGGACCTGATGAATGCGGGACGGGATGTCTGCCTGCTGGAGGCGGGTGGCCTGGATTATGAAGAAGAAACCCAGTCGCTGTTCGAAGGCAAAAACGTTGGAATGGAGTATTACGACCTGGACCATTCCCGTCTCCGGTTTTTTGGTGGTACAACCAATATCTGGGGTGGACGCAGTGTGCCTCTTGACCCGATTGATTTCGAGAAGCGTGACTGGGTGCCGCACAGCGGTTGGCCAATAACACTAAATGATTTGCAAAAATACTATCGAATTGCCCATGACTCACTCGAATTGGGGGAGTTTGATTATGAGCAGGGGATCTGGGAAAAGCTGCAGCTGAACCCGCTAGCATTTGATGCTGAAAAAATTGCCACCCGCTTCTGGCGTTTTGATGACCTGGCGGAACGCTTCAACAGCCGTCGCAGTGATGACCTGATCAATGCTGAGAATGTGCGTATTGTGTTGCATGCCAATACCGTGGCTTTGCAGGCAAATGATAACGCCAGCGGGATTACGCATCTCGATGCTCAGACCCTGCAGGGAAGGAAGTTACAGGTACAGGCGCGGCACTTCGTGCTGGCCTGTGGGGCGATAGAAAATGCCAGGTTGTTAATGATGTCTGACAGCGTGGAGAAAAACGGTGTGGGCAATCAATATGACCAGTTGGGCCGGTATTTTATGGAACACCCACACGGCCGCATTGCCAGTATCGAAACCTCTGATCCGGCCTATTTTTGGGCCCTGTACCGCAAGCGTTACCCCGAGGGAGGTGTGCCCGTTGCACCGGCCCTGGTCCTGCCACCTTCACAACAGGAGCGGCTGGGGGTTCTGAACAGTGCTGCGACGTTCAAACTGCAAAAGGACCCCAGTAACGGTGCGACCTTGAGCAAGCGTATGTACCTGAACCTGAAGCATGCCTTGTCCCCCACCAAGTCCGGCCGGCTGCTCTGGCAGACCTGGCGGGGTAGCCAGGACTGGTTGCAACGTCATGTGTCCATGCCCCTGTTGCGTTTTGGGGTAAAGCTAAACCGCATGGGGCTGTACGTGATAGCGCGCGCTGAGCAGGCCCCGAATCCGCATAGCCGCATCCGTCTGTCCACTGAAAAAGACGCTTTGGGTTGTCCGCAGGCAGACCTGGACTGGCGACTGAGTGCACTGGACAAGAAAACCATGCTTCAGTTTGGTATCACCCTGCAACAGGAGTTTGACCGGCTGGGTCTGGGCAAGGTGACGACATACGAGTGGCTGGAAGACGGAACACCTGACTGGCCCGTCGATGCAAGTGTTGGCAACCATCCCATCGGCGGCTATCACCACATGGGAACAACCCGTATGAGCGCCTCGCCGGGAGACGGGGTGGTAGATGCCAATTGCACGGTGCATGGTTATCACAACCTGCATATCGCAGGCAGTTCGGTATTTCCCACCGGTGGCTGGGCAAACCCAACGTTAACGCTGCTGGCCCTGGCGCATCGGCTCGGTGAGCACCTCGATAGTCTTTTGCAGAAGTGACCTTGGCCTGGCGTGATTAATAGGCATGGGTCTTGCCCGGTGCAGCACGGCTTTCAACAGCTCCGGTTTCAACGATACAGGGCAGCCTGAGAGCGCTGTCTAGGCGTCGGAAGATAATATGCGTTCAGCCAACTGTTGATCCTCGACCGAGTCAACATCCACGGCCGCGCGTGCATAATCCAGTTGTATGAACCCTACTCGACAACCTGCGAGCCCTGATAATGATTGCAGTGCGGCGTCCAGGCTCAAACGTCTGAATAGGTAGCGTATCAAAGCCATTACACCGAAGCGGCGGGCGATTTTCCAGGGCTGTTTTCGGTCTGCTTCCGCCTGCTGCCAAAATGCCAGGGCGTTGCGACCTTGAGAGTTCATGACCGCAAACAGGTTACTGCCACAATACTCACCATCGGAAAATTTAAGTACCGTGCGCTTTGAAAATGGCCAGGCCGACTTGACCAGTTCATAGGGTACGAGGCCGATCAAAAAATCATAGCCGTAATGCTCACGATAGCCTGCAGCCATGCGCTCCGCAGCTGAATCCGGGTTTGTCCTGGAGCTTGCCTGGTTGCAGAAGTCGGTGATGATCTCACTGCAAAGAAGTGCGTGGTCGCCCGCCGTTAACAGTTTTGGGTAATGGTCTGACTGGTCGAGCGCCAATATTGCGCTGGCGGCCGGGCCCGGGGCCTGTTCAAGCCAGTCGTGATTGGAGTCGCGCAATACGGACTGCAAATCCGGGTCGTTTTCAACAACGGCGCGTGTCGGACCGCAGATAATTCCGCAGTCTACCCCGCCGCTGGCCTTGACGGCATCGATTACATGGGCAAGTGCTGGCTTACCGGCAACCGGCACCATGACACTCGCGGACACATTGAACGCATGACTGAGTTTGCTGCCTTCCGGCCGTTCGCCTGCAAGTATGATCGACGCGAATTTTGCCGGGTGCTTATGCATAACAAAAGTCAGCGGCAAGGTGACAGATTAAATTAGCCGTAATAGCCAAGTCACTACAACTCTTTTTCGTACATACAATAGCGTTTCGTAATATCACCACCGAGGCTTTCTATGATGTTTCTGACACCGTGGTTGTGATCCAGGATCCAGGACATTTCAACCCGCTCTAATCCCATTGCCAGGCCTGCGTCTATGACACCTTTGATGGTCATAAAGGCCAGCGCCGGACCAAAACGTGTGTTCTGATACTTTTGCCTTACTCCCATCAGTGGTACCCGACCTGATTTTGGCGAACGCACCTTCAGACGCCACAATAACTTGGCCCAGCCAAACGGCAACAGGCGTCCATTCAGGTCAGCGATGACTTCGTTGATATTTGGCAGAAGCACGATAAATGCAGCATCCTGCCCGTCAATTGTCGCAATCTGGATGAAGTCATCCGGAACGATCATCAATAGTTCTTTGCCGATTGCGGAAAACTCCTGGCGGGTGAAAGGTACGAAATTCCAGTTGTTTTGCCAGGCATCGTTGAAGATACTCCGCATGCTCTCCAGCTCGGCACGCTTGTTCCTGCGGTCAAGATTCCTGACCTTGATACGATCGCCGCTACGCTGGATTAAAGCCTGCATGACACGGGGTATGGTTAATGTTCCTGAATTGAGCCCGTAGGCGAGCAGGGTCTGAACGGGTTCATAGCCATGTCGCTCAAGTGCCGGGCCGTAATACCTGGGAGCATGACCGCTCATGACGTAAGGCGGGGTTTCGAAGCCTTCCACCAGGATGCCCAAGTCCTGGTTGATGCCAAGGTTGAAAGGTCCGGTCACTCTCTTCATTCCGCGCTCACTGAGCCAGTTTTCTGCAGCTTCAAAAAGTGCGGTAGTGACTGCCTCATCATCCATTGCTTCGAATAGGCCAAAGAAACCTGCGAAGTTGTCATTGTGTTGCAGGTGGAGCTTGTCGATCTGTGCCGAAATCCTGCCAACCGGATTGCCATCCTTATAGGCAACCCAGGCCTGCCATTCCGCATGCTGAAAATATGGTTGACTGGCTGACAATGCCTGTTTGCGTTCGCTGATCAGTGGCGGCACCCAGCAGGGATCTTTTGCGTATATGTCCCACGGTACCTTGATAAAGGCGTTGAGCGCCTTTTTTCCGGATACCGTCTCGATGAGGACATTTGTTGAGTGTTTGTTACTCATGGTAGCTAACCTACTGCCTGTTTGTTA
>CALJWY010000270.1 GCA_937974465.1 uncultured Lysobacterales bacterium
CCTCTGCACATATTTATGAAACCGATGGTATTTACCTGTCTCCTGAAGAGCAGACACCTGAGAACGTCATGGCACAGCTTGACGCGATCAACGCGCGTGAGGGGGAGAAAGAGCTGATGGCGGGCTTCAAACAAACACACAAGTTTGTCGCCAAGGCCATGGCAGCACTGGGTGCAAAAGTTTAATTAGTCTTTTTCCGGAGTAATCGTAATGAGAGAAGCAGTCATTGTTTCAACCGCCCGCACACCGATTGGCAAGGCCTATCGTGGACTTTTCAATAATACCGAAGCGCCCACCATGGGTGGTATCGCGATACGCGGCGCAGTAGAACGCGCAGGCGTGGACCCGGCAGAAGTTGACGACGTCATCATGGGTTGCGCCATGCCGCAGGGCACCTGCAGTCTGAACCCCGGCCGTCTGGCAGCGCTGGCCGCTGGCCTTCCGGTTTCAGTCAGTGGCATGACCATTGATCGCCAGTGTTCTTCCGGCCTGATGTCAATTGCAACCGCTGCAAAGCAGATCATGCATGACGGTATGCAAATCGTTGTTGGCGCGGGCCTGGAACAGATCAGCCTGGTGCAGAATCAGCACCAGAACCAGCACCGGGTGATTGATCCGAAACTGGTGGCCGCACACCAGCATATTTATATGCCAATGTTACAAACCGCCGAGGTGGTTGCCGATCGTTACTCTATCTCGCGGGCAGCGCAGGATGAATACGCGCTGCAAAGTCAGTTGCGCACCGCAGCAGCACAACAGGCCGGCTTATATGCCGGGGAAATCCTGCCCGTGACCGCCAACATGGGTGTGATGGACCGGGAAACCGGTGAGATCAGCCTGGTGGACAAGACTTTGGAGCTGGATGAGGGCAATCGCCCCGGCACAACCGCCGAGGGCCTGGCGGGTCTGAAGACCGTTATTGAAGGTGGCACCATTACCGCGGGTAACGCCAGCCAGTTATCCGATGGCGCGTCAGCCAGCGTGTTGATGGACAGCCAACTCGCCGAACAGCGTGGCCTGGAGCCGTTGGGTGTTTATCGTGGTATCGCGGTGGCAGGCTGTGAACCGGATGAAATGGGTATCGGGCCTGTATATGCGGTACCCAAACTTTTAAAGCAGCAAGGTCTCAGCATGGATGACATCGGTTTATGGGAGTTGAATGAAGCGTTCGCGGTACAGGTTATTTACTGTCGTGACCGTCTCGGTATCCCCAATGACCAGTTAAACGTCAATGGTGGAGCCATCTCATTCGGACACCCATATGGTATGAGTGGCGCAAGGATGGTTGGCCATGCGTTGCTGGAAGGCAAGCGCCGTGGTGTGAAGTATGTCGTGATCACGATGTGTGTCGGTGGCGGCATGGGTGCCGCCGGCTTGTTTGAGGTGCTGTAATACGGGTGCCCGCCAGGTATTTTCTATAATAAATGCAATGGTTGGGTCGGCATTGACCCAACCGGCAACCAACAGACCCATTGAAATTGAGGAGATTTCATAATGTCAGCATCACCCCGCTTACCATTCAGGACCAAGCTCGCCTATGGCTTTGGTGCCGTGGCGTTCGGCGTCAAGAACAATGGGTTTGATTATTTTCTTCTGTTGTTCTATTCGCAGGTCATGGGTGTCGATGCCCCGCTGGTCGGTCTGGCGCTGCTGATTGCATTACTCTTCGATGCTTTTTCCGATCCGGTGGTGGGTTACCTGAGTGATAACACCCATTCAAAGTGGGGTCGGCGGCATCCCTGGATGTATGCTTCGGCCGTACCGGTAGCCATATGTTATTTCCTGTTGTGGGTTCCGCCAGCCGGGCTTACCGGTAATGAGCTTTTCCCCTATATTCTCGTGCTGGCCATTTCTATCCGCGTGTGTATTACACTTTTTGAGGTACCGAGCTCAGCGCTTTCCGCCGAATTGACCCAGGATTACGACGACCGAACGTCGCTGTTCAGCTATCGGTATTTTTTCGGCTGGATCGGTGGCACCCTGATGGCAACGGTTGCGCTGGCCGTGTTCCTGGCTCCAACCGAGGCAATACCCAATGGCCTGTTGAACAAAGAGGGATATGGAATCTACGGTATTACCGCTGCCATCGTGATCCTGATTTCAATCCTTGTCACGTCGTTGGGTACCCATAGTCAAATCGCTAATTTCAAAGCGCCACCGCCAAAGCGGGCAATGAGTCTAAAACGCATCTTTGTTGAGATATATGAAACCCTTGGTGACAGGTCATTTCTTGCCCTGTTTCTCACCGCGTTGTTTGGCGCTGTCGCCGCGGGTCTGTCTGCGGGTTTGTCTTTTTACATGAGCGGGTATTTCTGGGGATTCAGCACCGATCAAATTTCGGTGTTGTCATTCTCAATCATCCTTTCAGCCTTTGTTGCACTGATAATATCGCCACTTATTTCCAAGCGTGTCGGTAAGAAACGCGGGGCCATTTTTGTTGGTGTCTGCGCCTTCACCATCGCTCCAGCACCAATTGTGTTACGCCTGATGGGCATGATGCCCGAGAACGGTGATCCCTTGTTATTCCCGATCGTCTGGTTTGCAGTTATTACCGAAATCACCATGGTAATCACCTTGTCGATCCTGACCAGTTCAATGATGGCGGATCTCGTGGAAGCCAGCGAGATCAGAACAGCACGACGTTCAGAAGGCGTGCTGTTTGCAGCGGCCACATTCGCACGCAAGGCAGTCCAGGGCTTTGGTGTGCTCGCCGCATCTGCGGTGCTGGCCGTGGTGCAGTTCCCCAAGGGTGTCGCACCCGGACAGGTGCCGGATGAAACAATATTCAGATTGGGTCTCTACTACGCGCCAACCCTGTTTATTATCTGGATGCTCGCTATTGCCAGCCTAAAGTTGTACCGCATTGATCGTAGCAAACACGAGGAGAATTTACGCACACTGGCAGCCAAGGAAGACTGACCTTTTCGGGCGTCGGAATTTTTCCAGAGGTACATTGGGTGTATTCCGTTCACATGGTTTACACCTGATTCCGGACATATATTTAAAGCCCTGAACCTAAAGGCTCTGCGGTTTCTGATGTCTCTATTCAGAAGCTTCCAATTTCTGGATCGTGCCCATTTCAAAAAGGCATACTTTGTGCATAATGAGCCGTGTTGGTCTCCTGGAGGCTGACGCCGTTTGTACTCTATTTGTATTAATATTGTGCACAATTAGCTTGAATATTAGAAAAATATCTTTTTATATCTGTACAAAACCTATACAATAGAGCGATTCAAACAACTTGAAGCTATTTCGAGTGACCTAATTAGTGCCCCCCAATGTGGACCACAACCAGGCAAAGGTGTGAATATTGCGGGACGAGACGTTTGTGGGCGAATCCAGAATGAGAAAAATCACTAAAATATTGATTCCAGTATCCATCATCGGGCTACTCGTGGTAATGGCGCTGATCATCCGGGCCAATCCGCCGGAGCGCTCGCAACGGTTTGCTCCGCCAGCGCAGGTCATGGTTGTCAATGCGGCGAAAGTCCAGCTCCAGGACTACCGCATCCAGCTGGAAAGTTATGGTTCGGTTCAACCACGCACCCAAACCACCTTGACTGCGCAGGTGACCGGCCAAATCGTGTATGTCAATCCAAACATTCGAGACGGCGGTTTTTTCAATAAAGATGATGTCCTTGTGTCAATTGATCCCCGTGACTACGAGGCCAATGTGCGAATTGCGCAAGCCGTGTTGATGGATGCCCGTCAATCACTTGCTGATGCTTCAGCCAGGAGCGAACTGGCGCGTGAAGACTGGAGTTCGCTGGGCAACGAAGGTGAGCCGCCGGCGCTGGTTTTGCGCTTACCGCAATTGGAAGCGGCACGTGCCGGGATCATTTCTGCGGAAGCCACTTTGCAGAAAGCGGAATTGGAATTAGAGCGCACACGCATTGTTGCGCCTTTTGCTGGTCGGGTCTTGCAACAGAGTGCGGATATCGGCCAGATTGTTTCGCCGAACTCGGAAATCGCCGTCATCTATGCGACAGACTCCGTGGAGGTTCGTCTACCGGTCAGAAATCGTGATCTCGAGTATATCAACTTGCCTGAGCTTTACCGGGGCGTTGCATCTGCCAACTCTGATATTGACGTGCAAATTGTTTCCGAACTGATCGGCCGTACGGTCTGGGATGCCAGGCTGGTTCGAACCGAAGGCGCCATCGATCAGTCAGCGCGTCAACTGCATGTAATCGCGCAAATAAGCGATCCATTCTCCAAAACTGCAGATGAGCGGCCCCAGCTTAAGATTGGCCAGTATGTCACCGCCATAATGACCGGGCAGATGCTGCAGGATGTCCTGGTTATACCCAATTCTACAATTTACCAGGGCAGTTATGTGTATGTCGTCGAGAACGATATCCTGCAACGGCGAGATGTGGAAATCACCTGGCAGAATGATCAGGATGCGATCATCAAAGCCGGTCTTGGCGATGGCGATATCCTGGTCACCACACCATTGGGGCAGGTCACTTCCGGTGTGCGTGTCTCGGTCATCCTTGATGACTCTATGACCGACACCAACCAGCGCGAATCAGGCGGGGGAGAAGGGTCATGATCGCGTGGTTTGCCAGAAACTCTGTTGCCGCCAATTTGCTCATGATGAGCATCATCATCGGCGGTTTGGTAGCCGTTAATAACTGGGTGAGACTGGAAGCCTTTCCTCCTTTTGATGTCGATACAATTTCCGTTTCGGTGGCCCTGCGTGGTGCCAGTCCTGAAGATATTGAGTTGGGCGCGGCGGTTAGAATTGAGGAAGCCGTCAAAGACATTGAAGGCATTGACCGCATTGTCTCCCGCTCGGTGGAGGGCAGCACCCGCGTAACCATCGAGGTTGACTCGAGCCACGACCCGCTTGTCCTGCTCGATTCCGTGAAGAGCAGGGTCGATGCCATTAACACCTTTCCTGTCGATGCGGAAAAGCCCGTGGTGAGACTGGCCGAACGTCGGTTTGCGGTCATCAACGTGGTGATTGCAGGTATTCAGGCAGAAGAGGAGATCCGCCGTTTTGGTGAACAGGTTCGCGAAGAACTGCTGATGCTGGAGAATGTCTCGTATGTTGAACTTGATTCTGCCCGTCAATACGAGATTGCTATCGAAGCTTCGCCGGATCGTCTACGTGAGTATGACCTGAGCCTGGCTGATATCGCATGGGCAATTCGTGACAGTTCGGTTGATCTTTCGGCAGGAAATGTCCGGACACAAGGCGGTGATATTCTCATCCGTTCAAAGGGCCAGGCCTATCGGCGTGCAGATTTTGATTCCATTGTTGTCAAGACCAATCCGGATGGGACGATTGTGCAAATTGGTGATCTGGCACATGTTCAGGACGGTTTTGAAGAAGATTCCATCAGCACCCGTTTCAATGGCAAGGAAGCCGTGTTTCTCGATGTGACCCGCACCGGAAATCAAAGTGCTCTGCGTATCTCCCGCGAAGTCAAAGACTACATTAAGTCCCGCCAGCAAAGTCTTCCAACAGGTATCGAGCTGAGTTACTGGGACGACGATGCCCAGGTGTTAAAGAACCGTCTCGGAATTCTGAGCAAGAGCGCACTTCAGGGCGGAATTTTGGTTATTTTGTTGTTAACGGTTTTTCTGCGCCCGGCGATTGCTCTGTGGGTCTTCTTAGGTATTCCGATCAGCTTTCTGGGTGCCTTCATCCTGATGGGCGCCTTTGACATCAGCCTGAACATGATGAGCGCCTTTGGCTTCATTATCGTCCTCGGTATTGTGGTCGATGACGCTATTGTCACCGGCGAAAATGTCTACAAACATCTTCAATTCGGGGATGACGGCTTATATGCCGCTATCGAGGGAACCAGGGAAGTTGCAGTTCCGGTGACCTTTGGCATTCTGACAACCATTGTTGCCTTTATGCCGTTGATGTTTATCGAGGGATTCCTGGGAACCTGGTATTCGCCGGTCGCCATGGTGGTCATCCCGGTTCTGCTGTTTTCACTGGTGGAATCAAAGCTGATTTTGCCGGCCCACCTGGCGAAAATAAAGCCCCGGCCCGAGGGTGCGAAAGAGACGGGCTTTACCCACTGGCAACGTGGTATTGCCAAAAAACTCGAACATATCATTATTGATTACTATAAACCTTTCTTGAAGTTTACCTTGCGTCATCGCTGGTCGACGCTGGCCTGCTTTACAGGCGTGTTGATCGTGATGTTGACACTGGTCACCAGTGGCTGGACGCGCTTTGTATTCTTCCCCTCGGT
>CALJWY010000271.1 GCA_937974465.1 uncultured Lysobacterales bacterium
ATTATATTAATTTACTTTATAATAACAAATCAGCAATATCAAAGAGTGGCTAACAGGGCATTATTTGCCTCGATTCCTGGTAGCGCATGGTATTGGTGGGGGCGTCGAGACAAAGGAATCTGAAGCCAAGCAATGAAATCAATTTACATCATTTTTACTGTCCTGCTACTTGCCACCACCAGCAGCTACGCTCTGGATAATCGTGAGCGAGCCGCCGCTGATTCCGCTGCCTGTCTGGGCTGCCACGACTTCGGCCCGGATTCGAAAGTCCACGCGTTACTGGCAGGCTCGCATGGCCTTGCCGGGGACAACGAGGCCATGGCAGGCCGCCATGGCTGCGCGGACTGCCATGGCGCCAGCACCGACCACACCGCAGCACCCACCCAGGTCTCTCCGGATGTAAGCTTTGGCCCTCGCTGGACTGTATCGCCCGCGGCGCAGGATTTGCAGTGTCTGGCCTGCCACAAGCAGGATACCGCCCGCAACTGGCAGCATGCCCTGCATATGCTCAATAACCTCACCTGCGTCACCTGTCACGATCTTCTGACCTGGGAGGATAAGGTGTTGCATGAGGAGCAGGCGGATGTCTGCACCATCTGTCACAAGGCACAGAAGCAAGGCATTCACGGTATGCAGGAGATCATCGACCGCAATCCGCCCTGTAGCGTCTGCCACAACCCTCACGATCATGAGTCCGCCGAGAACGAGATGCTGCAAAACGACTCGGCGGGGTGCCGGGCCTGCCATGACCCTCGCATTTTGGAGAACTTTTACGAGCCCCCGAAGAATACCGACAGCTTTCATCAAATGATGCAGCAAGCGGACCGCACGTGCCTGGATTGCCATCAAGGTATCGCCCATGCCGCTGCCGACAGCGTGACCGCGATGGTACCGGAAGCCCTCAGCAACAAGGAGGTCACCCTGTTCTACCCGGGCGCCGCAGACAGCTACTGGTTGCGGGAGTCACATCCAGGTTCGCAGGCCATGCGCCAGGGCAGGAATTGTCAGCAGTGTCACCGCGGTGAAGAAGCGGCTATGGGTGGGGTGCAGGCCGCTGGCCAGGAACCCACATTTCGAAATATCCAGATTGCGTTCACCGTGGAGGACGATCATTTGCTTATATCGCTCCAATGGCAGGGGCCGAAGGACGAATCATCCATCTCCCTCATGTGGGGTGGCCACGAAAACGAGGCCGTCAGGAGCAGTGGCTGCTTCGCCGCCTGCCACAGTGACATGCCGGGCATGACGCAGGACCGCGGTCAACAATCGGGCAAATACCTTAGTACATCCAGAGTGCAGCCGCAGCACCCGGGCGAAACCGCATTAATCAAGGACACGCAGGCCCTGGAAAAAATGATAGCCCGGGGTGAATTTGCGGAATTGTGGCGCATTCAACTGCAGTCATCCACGGTGGAACAAAGTCTGGTACTCGCCGAGACCCGCTGGGAACAGGCAAATTCCATCTCTGTCGACAAGAGTTACCGTGATGGGCAATGGAACGTGACTATACGTCGCAAGTTAAATGATACCGAGAGCAAGCCAGGTTTCACTGAAGAAGATAAATATACGTTTGGCGTTGCACTCAATGGTGCGACTACCCAGGGGGGTAGTCATTGGGTTTCCCTACCGATGACGTTCAGCTTTGATGGCGATGAAACGGATTTTATTCCATTTTCGCAGGAATAGGGTCACCCATTAGACTTTCCTCGTCAACAACGCAATAAAAAGATATCCCGCCCCGGCGGGTGCCCGTGGTAGTGCAAACAACCTATCTCCATGCACCCGTTTCTTCAGTCTCTGTTGTCATGCTATCCATGCAACAGTCACCCATCAGGATCAAGCAACCTCAGTTGCCCTGGCTTTCGCCCCAGAAAATCGTCGGTGCCGAACACTGTCCATCAATATTGTGCAGATCTTGAGCTCGTAATACGGCCAACCCCTGTGTCGGTTCAGTGTGCAGGCATGTTGATAGTTTCCTCGCACAAGGGAGAATGGCCCGGGCCAATCAGGTCTAATGGTTATTAACCAACCCCATTGCTGGTTTACCGGGCCATTCAAACTTTATGCAAACAACTTGCTACTATCGAACGCCACCTCGTTTTTCATAATGTGGTAACACGCTCGCGACAGCTTGTGGGCCAGCGCCTTGAGCGCAATAATGTTGTTCGTCTCCGCCTTTTTTCGTTCGTAGAACGCCCGCGCCTTTGGATTGTGCCGTTTGGCAAAATTGGCGGCTTCGATGAAGGCCCAGGCCAGGTATTTGTTGCCATTCTTACGGTTGCCGACACCCTTCTTCTTGTCATTACTGATGCGCTTACTCTCCACACAGCGACAGTAGGAGGCGTAGTTACCAGCACGTTTGAAGCGGCGTATATCGCCGGTTTCAAGCAAGATCGTTTCGGCCAGAATATCACCAATGCCACTGGTGCTCTTCAGCAGTTCAAAGGTGGGTACCCGCTTGACCTGGCGCAAAATGACGGTCTCGAGGGTGCGTATCTGTTGCGTCAGCACTTTGACCATATTGAGATTACTGGTCATGGCCAGCTGTACATTCATGTCGCCGACAATAGGGAGTACAAATCGCTTACCCTTGATCGCGTTCGTGCTCAATGTCTGCCCGGTCTGGCGCTGATACTGGCCCTTCAAGCTGATGATGTGGCGGGATCGGTCCTGGACCAGGAACATGCGCCTGCGCAACAGATCGCGAAGCCCACGTTCGTCCCGAGGACAGATATAGCCCATTGGCAGGATACCAAGGCGCATAAGATGAGCCAGGTGAAACGCATCATAGCGGTCATCTGTTTGCTTCAACCCCTGGTACTGAATGATTTGAGCGGTGTTCACCAGGCGTACCTTGAATCCAGCGTCCTGTAGCGCATCCGCCAACCAATACCAATTGTAAGTTGATTCAATGGCCACCGCCTGTAATCTTGCTCGGTAGCGTTTCAATGTCTGAACGATCAACACCGGGTCATTGTCTAGCCGTTTTTCCAGCAAGCGCTTGTCCTTGTCGTTGATGACGGATAAAAAACAGTTATTTGAATGTAGATCGATTCCGCAATAAAGTGTCATGGCTGCCTCCGTTGATTGTTTGAGTTGCCACTTAACAATCTAGCCCGCTTTTGCGGGCGGCGGAGGCGGTCTAGATGATTATCAGGTCTTGAATTGTGCAGGGATTCACAAAATCGAAGCAAAATTCAAGACCTGACCCCCTGCCTTCTTCAAAAAAATTGGCGCGCCTGGCACGATTCGAACGTGCGACCGCCTGGTTCGTAGCCACAATAGTGGAAATATAGACCCTTATAAATCAATCACTTAGATACGGTCCGCCCTCAATTTACCCCGTATCGACCCGTCTTCCACCGTAGAAACTCTACGAAAGTTGTGTTTCCCCAGTGGCGTCCCAAACTGCCAGTAATCATTGTTATATTAAATAGAAATCACGCATATCCCTTGTATAAATACATGCTCGACGCGAATATCTGCATCTACACCATCAAAAATAGGCCTGCTCAGGCCCGCGATACCTTCAAGCGGCTCCAGGAACAACTTTGCGTTAGCACTGTGACGGTCATGCGGTTGAGGT
>CALJWY010000272.1 GCA_937974465.1 uncultured Lysobacterales bacterium
CTGAAGGTTTCTTTTTTCGGGCCATTTTACGGCGCATATAATGTGATCGAACTCGATAAGGAATCTTACCAATGGTCACTGGTGGTCGGCCCTGACACGGATTATCTCTGGATTTTATCCAGAACACCGACAATGGATAAAGCGGTGGTCGACCAGCTGTTGGCGAGCGCCAAGGCGCTGGGGTTCAATACCCGGGAGGTTATTTTTGTCGATCAGGATGCGCCATAAGCCAGCAACTTAGGCGACCGGCTTTTCGCCTCTAAACGATTCGGGTTTGGCGCTATAATGAACCATTGGCCGGGTAACCTGTGAGTGCATATGGAAGCGAGCAAGCTAGACCAGCTAAAAATTGAACGCGAACCGGAGACAGAACCCGGCCCCTCACGCTGGCCTGTGGTGTTGATCATTGTTGCTGTGTTGGCGGCACTTTCTTATTGGTTTTTTTTCAAGCCGGAAGCAGCGATAGAAGTACGCACGGCCGTTGCACGGGAGATTAGCAGCCGGGTCGCCAGCACCGTATTGAATGCTTCGGGGTATGTCACCGCGCGACGCCAGGCAACCGTATCCTCCAAGTTTACCGGCAAGGTCATGGAGGTTTTGATCGAAGAGGGTATGCTGGTTGAAAAAGACCAGGTACTTGCGCGCCTTGATGATTCGAACGTCAGCACCAGTTACGCGCTGGCCGAGGCGCAACTGCTATCCGCACAATCATCCCAGAAAGAATCAGAGGCCCTGCTGACAGAAGCGCAGGCGATCTTCAAACGGACACAAAACCTGGTTGAACGGGAGTTGGCCAGCGAGGCGGAGATGGATAGTGCCCGCAGCGGCCTGGATTCCCTGCTGGCACAACTGGATCGAAAGCGCGCAGATGTCCGGGTTGCTGAAAGACAGCTGGATGTCTGGCGTCAGCAGCGTGAGGACACGATCATCCGCGCACCATTTGCCGGGGTGGTCGTGGCCAAGAATGCCCAGCCGGGCGAGATGATTTCACCTGTGTCTGCTGGCGGTGGTTTCACCCGAACAGGTATCGGCACCATCGTGGATATGGCTTCGCTCGAAATTGAGATCGATGTGAATGAGGCCTATATCAACCGGGTTAAAGCCGGCCAAAAAACCGTTGCGACGCTGGATGCTTACCCTGATTGGTCGATACCATGCCACGTGATCGCCATTATTCCTACCGCCGACAGGCAGCGTGCCACCGTCGAGGTGCGGGTTGGTTTTGATGTGCTGGATGAACGCATCCTTCCGGATATGGGTGTAAAGGTCGCGTTTCAGGAAGATGAAGGGCCTGATGCAAACAGCAGTGGTGCTGACGCATTATTGCGTAGCGCCGGTGTACTGGTGCCGCAATCTGCTGTTGTCGTAAGCGGTGACAAGCAATACGTATGGCTGCTTGTTGAGAGCATCGTTGAGCGGCGGGCTGTTGCCACCGCTGGTGAGCGAGGCAAGGAAATACTAATCAGTTCAGGCCTGGCGGGAGGAGAGCGGGTAATCATCAATGCTCCAGCCGGCCTTGAAAGCGGCCTGAGAGTTAAAGAAATCAAGGGTTAAGGAAACCAAGGGATGACAACTAAGGCAAACGGTGAGGTGCTGGTCAAAGTCAGTGGCGTCGACAAGGTCTTTAAGCGCGGCTCCGAAGAAATACATGTGCTTGGTGGCCTGGACCTGGAAATCCCCACTGGTGAATTCCTGGCCTTGATGGGTCCGTCAGGTTCGGGTAAATCAACCCTGTTGAACCTGGTGGGTGGCCTGGACCGGCCCAGTGAAGGCGCGGTCGAGGTTGGCGGCAAGCGCATCGATCAGCTTTCCGATCGCAAACTGGCGGCCTGGCGCGCACGGCATGTGGGCCTGGTGTTCCAGTTTTATAACCTGATGCCGGTACTTTCAGCGCAAAAAAACGTGGAACTACCTCTTTTACTCACCAGGCTATCCGCTGCGGAGCGCAAGAAGCGAGCGGCCATTGCCCTTGATATTGTTGGCCTGTCGCATCGTGCGGGTCATTATCCGAGACAACTATCGGGCGGTGAGCAGCAGCGCACAGGTATTGCCCGGGCTATCGTGACCGATCCCACGCTATTGTTGTGTGATGAGCCGACCGGTGACCTTGACCGAAAAGCCGGAGATGAGATTCTGGACCTGTTGCAGGCTCTCAACAGGGAACAGGGTAAAACCATCATCATGGTAACGCACGACGTTCATGCCGCGGCAAGAGCCACAAGGACCCTGCACCTTAACAAGGGTCGACTCAGCGCCAGTCCGATAGACCAATGATGAGTGTGCGGATGGCAACTATATCCATACCCGGCCTTATCCGTGGCGGCGACGTAATACCTGGTCAATGAAATGAAATATTTTTATTTGATATTCAGTGGCTTGAAACGAAAAAAACTGCGCACCAGCCTGACCATATTATCCATCATGGTCGCCTTTATCCTGTTTGGTTACCTCACGGCCATCCGCCAGGCCTTTGATGCTGGTGTAGAGGTTGCCGGTGCCGACAGGCTGATCGTGCGACACAAGGTGTCCCTCATTCAGTTGTTGCCACAAAATTACGAGGCGAAGATTGAAGCTATTGATGGCGTCAGCAACGCCGTGCACGCCACCTGGTTTGGAGGTATATACCAAGCGCCCCGAAACTTTTTCGCGCAGATGCCCGCAGTGCCCGAAGACCTGTTTGACATGTATCCCGAGTTCATTCTCAGTGACGAACACAAAGAAGCCTGGCTAGCCACGAGAAGCGGGGCTATTGCCGGTCGTGGACTGGCCGAGCGCTTTGACTGGAAGCTCGGCGACCGCATCCCCATCAACGCAACCATCTGGGGCAAAAAAGATGGTGGTCGGACCTGGGAGTTTGACCTTGTCGGCATCTACGACGGCGCAGAGAAGGGCACAGATACCAGCCAGTTCTTTTTTCGCTATGATTTTTTTGATGAAACCAGGGCCAATGGTGCCGGTCTGGTGGGTTGGTATACCGTGCGCGTTACAGATCCTGATAAAGCGGCTGAGGTGGCGGCCGCCATTGATGCCGAGTTTGCCAATTCAGCACAGGAAACCAAGACCGAACCTGAAGGCGCATTCATACAGGGCTTTGCAAACCAGATCGGTAACATTGGCTTTATCATCATGTCGATCATGTCAGCGGTTTTCTTCACGATCCTGCTGGTAGCTGGCAACACCATGGCGTATACGGTGCGTGAAAGAACCAGTGAGCTGGCGGTTTTAAAGGCCATCGGCTTTACCGACCGTGGTGTCCTTTCATTGGTGTTGGGTGAGTCGCTGGCCCTGACGCTTGTCGGCGGCGCGATTGGCCTGGGCATTGCTGCGCTGCTGGTTTCCATGGGTGACCCAACCCAGGGCTCTTTCCCGGTGTTCTACATTCCGACAAGGGATTTCTTCCTTGGCCTGCTGTTGATCGCTGCCATGGCGTTTGTTGCCGGAATTCTGCCAGCCCTGCAGGCGCAGAAACTGCAAATAGCTGACGCGCTGAGGAGATAACAGATGTTCAATTGGATAAGGCAGGTTCTTGCAGTTACCCGCTTCAGCGTGCTTTCTTTGCCCCAGAGAAAAGGTTCGTCTGCCGCTGCAATGCTTGGCATTGCGGGTGTCGTTGCTGTCATGGTTGGTGTTTTATCCATCGCCCAGGGCGTATTAAAAACCATGCAGAGTTCAGCTGCAGATGAAAATGCCATTGTCTTGCGCAGTGGTTCTGACTCGGAAATGATGAGCGGTCTTGGTGGCGATGATACCCGTATCATTGCGGAGGCACCTGGAATTGCCAGGAACAACCTGGGTGCGCTGGCTTCACCCGAGCTATTCGTCATTATCAATATTCCAATGCGCTCTACCGGAACTGATGCCAATGTTCCTCTGCGGGGCGTACAGGCGCAGGCTTTAAATGTCAGGGAAAGGTTCAGGTTGGTTGAAGGCCGTATGTTCGAACCCGGGCTCAACGAGGTTGTGGTCGGTGTCGGCGCGCGCGAGCAGTTTGCCGGTCTTGAGTTGGGCTCAAGCATCCTGGTAAGCCAGGAAATGTGGCCGGTGGTGGGTGTATTCGAAGCCGGCGGTGGTCTGGCGGAATCTGAAATTTGGGTGGACGCACCGGTTCTGCAGTCTTCCTACCGGCGTGGAAATTCTTACCAGGCCGTCTATGTGAAATTGAATACAGCGGATTCATTCGATGAATTCAAAGATGCATTGACCAGTGACCCAAGACTGAATGTCAAACCAATGCGCGAAGCGGACTACTACACATCCCAATCAACCACGGTTACCAACCTGATCACAGGTTTGGGAACGCTGATCGCGTTCATTATGGGCCTGGGGGCAATTTTCGGTGCCCTCAACACCATGTACACGGCTGTTTCCAGCCGCACCCTGGAAATTGCAACTCTGAGAGCGTTGGGTTTTCGTTCCGGCCCGGTGGTGATATCGGTACTCAGTGAGTCGCTTTTGCTGGCCTTTGCCGGCGGCCTGATCGGCGCCGGCCTGGCCTGGCTGGCTTTCGATGGCTTTCGCACAGCAACCCTGAACTGGGCCAGTTTCAGCGCTATCACATTCTCATTTGATGTGAATGCGGGCCTTTTAATCCAGGGTATTGTTTTTGCCATGCTCATAGGCCTGATCGGTGGGCTTCTTCCTGCTGTCCGGGCGGCCGGGCAACCGGTCGCGATGGCGTTACGTGAGCTATGAGTTGCATGCTTCCCTGGAAAACTAAAAATATTTTCTTTACTGACAGTTACCCGCAAAGCGCCATTTCGGCCGTTTGAAATAAATATAATGATTGAGTGAGATAACGAACATGCATTTTAAAAAAAACCTGACAATGCTTTTTTCACTCGTACTTATAAGCTGCGCACCTTTTGTTTTGGCAGCTGACGAAGAAAAAAATGACCGCCTCGCGCGGGTTGTCATGATAACCGCCCATGACGGGCACGAAATGGCATTGGAAGAAGCCATCACCAAGTATCATCACACCATGGGTGATATAGAAGGTGGCTGGCGTTATACCTGGTATTCCATCTTGACCGGACCTGATACCGGCAAATATATTGCGCGCTCCGGCGGTCATAATTGGGCTGATTTCGATATACAAGACCGTGACTGGAATAAAGCCGCCGGCGAAAAATTCGGGAGCGAGGTGCAATCACATATTGCCAACGCCGATATAATGATCAGCCAACTCGATGACACGGTCGGAATCTGGCCGGAAGATTGGTCAGAATACCAATATTTTTCACTCACCGATTGGCATATCAAGCCGGGTCACGGCAGTCAGTTCAGTGACGGCCTGAAAAAGGTTGATAGTATCCTCAAAGAAGATGGTAGCTGGCCGACATATTATGCGTTTTCAAGGGCGGTCTCCGGCGGCAATGGAAACACCATCACAATCATCATCCCGAGAAAGAATTTTGCGGACATGGCGCCCAAGAAACCAACGTTTTATGACATTATGGGCAAAGCCATGGGCGATGATGAGTCGCAGGCATTTTTTGCAGAGTGGTCGAAATCCTATGAGGCAGGCCAGAACAGATTGTTGAAGCGTAGAAATGATCTGAGCGATCATGGCGACAACAAATAGCCGTCTGTTTAAGTAGCAGTCCTAAAAACCCCGGTCTTATGGCCGGGGTTTTTATGCTCGAACTACCTGTTTTTTTCTTAA